>NZ_JBXEJO010000034.1:0-98543 GCF_056837965.1 Bradyrhizobium ferriligni | reverse complement strand
CCCCACCCCTCTCCCCGCGAAAGAGCGGGGAGAGGGAGAGCAAGAAACATCGATGCGCATCACCCTGATTCACGCCCTGAAGCACTCGATCGTGCCGATCGAAGCATCATTCGCACGACATTGGCCGGAGGCGCGGCTGATGAACCTGCTCGACGACAGCCTGTCGGCGGACCTCGCGCGCGACGGCAAGCTTGACGAGCGCATGACCGAACGGTTTCTGACCATGGGCCGCTATGCTGTCGGCACCGGCGCCAATGGCATTCTGTTCACCTGCTCGGCGTTCGGGCCGTGCATCGAGGCGGTGGCGCGCGAGCACGCGCCGATGCCGGTGCTGAAGCCGAACGAGGCGATGATCGAACAGGCGGTGGCGAAGGGCCAGCGGATCGGCCTGCTCTCGACCTTTCCGCCGACGCTGGTCTCGATGCCCCCGGAATTTCCGTCACAGGTCACGCTGGTGCCGAAGCTTGCCGAGGGCGCGCTGGCGGCGCTCGACCGCGGCGACCGCGCCGAGCATGACCGCATCGTGGTCGAGGCGTCCGAGGAGCTGCGCGACTGCGACCTGATCGCGCTCGCCCAGTACAGCATGGCCCCGGCGGCCGAGCGCGTCGCCGAAGTGACCGGCCGCGAGGTGCTGACGACGCCCGACAGCGCGGTCAAGAAGCTGAAGGCGATGCTGGGAATCGCGTAGGCGCGATCCATGATCGCCAGGTTCGGCGGTAGTGGCTTCTGGCCCGTAGCCGACAAACAAGTCTATCGATAGTGTGCCTCGCGGCCTCGGCGGAGACCCGTGTGACGTCTCCTTCTGCCGTCACATAAGCTTTCCAGGCTGAGGCGGCCAATTTCCGGCCGAGACGAGGGCAAACTACCGATGCGAAATACCCCTTTCCTTGCGATTGCGGCCATCGTTGCTTTCCTCGAACCTGCCGCCGCGCAACAGGCCCCGCCTGCGTCATCGGCGAGCGCCTCTGCCGCGCAACTGACGCACAAGCTGAACGCCTATGTCGGGTGCATCAACCGTCTCTCGGCGCGCTCGTACGAATCTCGCGAACGCTACTTTTCCTGGGCCGCCAAGAGCGGTCCCACCGGCAAGGAGCGGATCATCTACGGGACCTACACGATCTACGACACGTCCGACTGCAAGACGAGCGTCGCGGAGGCCAATGCAGCGGACCCGCACGACGCCGAGCTTGAGGCCGCCGCGAACGCGTATGTTGCAGCCGTCACCACGCTTGAGCCGCTGTTGAAGGAGGCGGACGGCTACTACACCCAGGAGAACTACAAGGACGACAAGATGGCCAAGGGCAAGGCGCTGCATCCGCGCCTGGCCGCGGCCTGGGATGCGTTTGCCGGCGCCGACAAGGCGCTGCGCGCCGGCGTCGAGGCCATCAATGACAAGCGCGCCGCCGAGCAACTGGCCGCGATCGAGGCCAGCGAAGGCCGCAAGTCGCACTACTATGTCGAGGCCCTGATGATCCAGGCCAAACGCGTGCTTCGCGCGCAGCAGGCCGACAAACCCAACCTCGACGCGATAACCCAGGCGCTCAACGAGTATGAGGCCACGGTGAAGGCAATGGACGAGACCTCGGGCAAGGACGGCGACGCCAAGCTCGGCTCGATGTTCATCGGCAGCGCCAAATCATTCCTCACCACGGCGAAGCAGCTCATGCGCCGCGTTCGCGACAAGGTGCCCTACAGCTCCGGTGAGAAGATGATGCTGAGCAACGCCGGCGCCGGCTGGATGGTGGAAGGATCGCCGGCGCGGCTGATGCGCGACTACAATCAGCTCGTCGACGGCTACAACCGCGGCGCCCGCATCTGAATGACCGCGCCCTTCAGTGGGCGCGGAATGGCCGGCGATGCTCGGGCGTGACGGACCCAGCCGGTAGTCCGCCCTGGAGTGATCACGCTCCCGCGTCGTGCACGTTCAGATCGACGCCTTGCGGATCCCTGATCGTCGACACCGTGATCAGCGAGATCAGCGACAGCACCGCGATGTAGACGCCGACGCGCCAGGACTGGCCGTAGGTGCCGATGATCCACTGCGCGATCATCGGCGCGAAGGCGCCGCCGAAAATGGCGCCGAGCGCATAGCCGATCGAGACGCCGGAATAGCGCACCTTGGCCGGAAACAGCTCGGCATAGAGCGCCGCCTGCGGGCCGTAGGACAGGCCGAGCGCAATGGTGAGGCCGACGGCGCTGACGAAGAACAGCAGCAGATTCTTGCTGTCGATCAAGAACCACATCGGCACCGCCCACAGCACCATCAGGGTGTAGCCGATCTGGAAGCAGCGCACGCGGCCAATCTTGTCGCCGAGGATGCCGCCCAGCAGCGTGAAGATGAACCAGCTCACGGCCGCGAGCGTCCCGATCAGCAGCAGCTGCTCGGACGGCATCTTCAGCGTGTTGGCGCCGTAGCTGATGATGAACGCGATCAGGATGTAGCCGGCCGCATTGTTGGCCATGAAGATCAGCGCGGTGCGCAGGATTTCCTTGCTGTGATTGCGCATCAGGTCGCGCAGCGGCGCGGAGGATTCCTTGTGCCGCCGCTGCATCGCTTTGAACACCGGAGACTCTTCGACCGTGCGGCGGATCACGATGCCGACGACGATCAGCACGATCGACAGCAGGAACGGAATCCGCCAGCCCCACTCGATCATCGCCTGCTTGCCGAGCGTCGCGGTGAGCACCCACAGCACGCCGGTCGCCAGGATCATGCCGAGCGGCGTGCCGATCTGCGGGAACGAGCCGAAGAAGCTGCGCTTGTCGACGGGAGCCGATTCCACCGCCATCAGCGCCGCGCCGCCCCACTCGCCGCCGGCCGAGAAGCCTTGCAGGATGCGCAGGAGAATGAGGAGCGCCGGCGCCCAGGCGCCGATCTGCGCGTAGGTCGGCAGCAGGCCGACCAGCGCGGTCGCCGCCCCCATCAACAGCAGCGTGACGACGAGCATGTTCTTGCGCCCGAAGCGGTCGCCGAGATGGCCGCAGACGATGGCCCCTAACGGGCGGAACAGGAATGACAGGCCGAGCGTCGCGAACGACACGATCTGCGCCAGCAGCGGATTGTTCGCGTTCATCGGCGCGAAGAACAGCGCGCCGAACACCAGGCCCGCCGCCTGGGCGTAGACGAAGAAGTCGTACCACTCGATGGTGGTGCCGACGAGCGTTGCGGTGAGGACCTTGCGCTCCTCATCCGACAGTTCAGCGCCGCGCGAGCGCGCGGACATTTCGATGGACATGTCGCCTCCCCAAAACCCGTTCTTGAACCTGTTCTTGGCCGCGCGGGCGTGGTCGGCGGCGATGCGCCTTCCCGCACGGATGCTGGGCGCGGGATTAGCAGAGGTTTCCGCGCCACACGAGCAAAATAGTTGCAGTCGCAACGATATTCGGCGAATTGTGCTTCTGACCCCGGTTCCCGACCCCGCTACCTCGACCGCGATCGGCGGGCAGCTATCCCGAAACGCCGATTGTGCATCGCAGCAAGATCGCTACGATGCAAGGATTCCCAAGAGGTTGCTAAGTGTCTGATATTAATGCCGATGCCTGGGTTTCCTCAGGCCACCGCCCGATGGGCTTCCCGGAATTCGTCGTCGTCATCGCCTCGATCATGGCGCTGAACCCGCTGGCGATGGACATGATGCTGCCGGCGCTGCCGAACATCCGTTCCGCGTTCCAGATCGCCGACGCCAACCGTCCGCAGATGGTGCTGTCGATCTTCCTGGTCGGCTTCGGCGTCGGCCAGTTCGTGATGGGCCCGCTGTCGGACCGCTTCGGCCGCCGCCCGGTGCTGCTCGGCGGCATGACCGTCTACACCATCGCCGGCCTGCTCGCGATCATGGCGCCCTCGTTCGAGACGCTGCTCTTGGCGCGCGCGCTGCAAGGGCTCGGCACCGCGGCGACCCGCGTGATCGCGACCTCGATCGTGCGCGACTGCTACGCGGGACGCCGGATGGCGAGCGTGATGTCGCTCGCGATGATGGTATTCATCGCGGTGCCGGTGATCGCGCCGTCATTCGGCCAGGCGGTGATGCTGCTGACGCATTGGCGCGGCATCTTCGTGCTGCTGATGATCTATGGCGTGATCGCGCTGGCCTGGAGCGCGATGCGGATGCCGGAGACGCTGCCCAGGGAGTTGCGCAAGTCGTTGGCGATCCCGGAGGTCTTGTCCGCGTTCCGTCAGACCATCACAAACCGCCAGACATTCGGCTATGCGCTCGCCGCCGGCGGCGTGCAGGGCTCGCTGTTTGCCTTCGTGTTCTCCTCGCAGCAGATCTTCACCGAGATCTTCAAGCTCGGGCATTACTTCCCGGTCGCCTTCGCGGCCTGCGCGGTCGGCGTCGCGATCGCCGGCTTCCTCAATTCGCGCATCGTCGGCCGCATCGGCATGCGGGTGATCTCGCACGCCGCGCTGACCGGCTTTGCCGTCGTCGCAGGGGCCCTGCTGCTGGCGGTGAAGACCGACACGCTGTCGCTGCCGCTGTTCATGGTGCTGTCGGGCCTGATGATGTTCGCGTTCGGACTGATGATGGCGAACTTCACGGCATTGGCGATGGAGCCGCAGGGCAAGATCGCCGGCACCGCGTCATCGCTGTACGGCACGATCACGACGTTGCTCGGAATCGGCGTCGGCATCACGATCGGCCAGGATTACGACGGCACCTTGCTGCCGTTCGCGACCGGCTTCTTCCTCTGCACGCTGGCCGCGCTCGCCGTCGTCTTGGTGACGGAGAAGGGCCGGATGTTCCGGCCGCATCATCATCCGATTTGATCTTCGTGGCCCGGATGAAGCGAAGCGTAATCCGGGACGGTATCGCCTGCCGCACGAACCCCGGATTGCGCGGAGCCTGTCATCGGGCGCGCGTTCGCGCGACCCGTTGGCTCCATCCGGGCTACGATCCTGACTTGACCCGCTGCTGTAGCCCGCATGAGCGCAGCGATATGCGGGACCATTGCTCCCGGATATCGCTTCGCTCATCCGGGCTACAAGTCCGGAACCCGTTTCAGGCTTCGCGAGTCCGTCCGGCGGCACTTCGCGCTCGCGCCGGAGCGGCGACACGCCGCGTCGCCGCAAATCCCTCCATCCCGAGCTGCCACTGCAGGCCCACGATCGCGCCCTTGGTCGGCTGCAGCAGCGCGAGCGCGCTGAACAACGTCACCGGCAGCCAGATCGCCAGTTGCAGCCAGGCCGGCGGCGCGTAGTTCATCTCGAGCCATAGCAGCGCCGGCACCACGACGTGGCCGACGACGACGATCACGAGATAGGCCGGGAAATCGTCCGCACGCTGCGGGGTGAAGTCCTCGCTGCAGACTTCACAGTGATCGGCGACTTTGAGGAAGCGGCCGAACAGATGGCCGCGCCCGCAGTTCGGGCACTTCATGGTGAAGCCGCGCCACATCGCCTTTGGCAGGGAAACCGTCTCGGTCATCGTCGTTTTCCTTTGGCCGTTGTCCTTGACCTGATCTGATGATCCATACAATATGCAATCGAACACCTACAATCAAAGACAAAGCGTCGGATTGCATGGATTGGATCCCTACAGTTTCGGAATGGCACGGCCCGATGTTCCTGCGCATCGTCGATGCGCTCGCCGCCGATATCGCGAGCGGCCGGCTGGTCCGCGGCCAGCGGCTGCCGACCCATCGCGCGCTGGCCTCGGCACTCGATATCGATCTGACCACGGTGACGCGCGCCTATGGCGAGGCGCGGCGGCGCGGACTGCTCGACGCCCGTGTCGGCCAGGGTACATTCGTCTCGGAGACCACCGCGCGCGCCGCCTCCGACCTGCCTGCGCCCGTCAACATCGACCTGTCGATGAACCTGCCGCCGCAGCCGGTCGAGGCCAATCTCGACCTGCGCATCGCGCAGGGACTTGCGACCATCCGCTCCGAGGCCGGGTTCTCCGCCTATCTCGGCTATGCGCGTCCCGGCGGCACCACTGAGGAGCGCGAAGCGGGAGCGGCGTGGCTCGCGCCGCGGGTGCCGCAGGCCTCGGCCGACCGCATCGTGATCTATCCGGGTTCGCAGGCGATCATCTTCAACGCGCTGCTGGCGCTGACGTCGCCGGGCGATGTCGTGGTGACGGAGGCGTTGACGTTTCCCGGCATCAAGGCCGCGGCGGCGCGGCTCGATGTCCGCCTGGTCGGCGTCGCCATGGACGCCGAGGGCGCGCAGCCCGAGGCGCTCGACGAGGCCTGCCGCAAGCACAAGCCGAAGGCGGTCTATCTGGTGCCGACACAGCAAAACCCGACCACGGCGACGATGAGCGCGATCAGACGCAAGGCGATCGCCGATATCATCAGCAAGCGCGGCTGCGTCCTGATCGAGGACGACGTCTACGGGCCGCTCGAACCGCAAATGGCGCCGATCGCAACCCTGATTCCGGAGCGCACCTACTTCGCCGCGAGCATCGCAAAATGCATCGCGCCGGCCCTGCGCGTCGCCTATCTCCTGGCGCCCGATGCGAGCGCCGAGCAGCGCATGCGCGCCGGCATGCAGGCCACCATGCAGATGCCGCCATCGCTGATGGTCGCGCTGGTCACGCAATGGCTGCGTTCCGGCGTCGCCGCCGACATCATCCGCGCCATTCGCAACGAGGCCGCGGCGCGCCAGCAGCTTGCAGCCCGCTTCCTCAAGGGCGTCAGCTATGCGGCGCGGCCGGCGAGCCACCATCTCTGGATGCCGCTGCCGAAACATTTCGACGGCACCGACCTGTTGTCGCATCTGATGCGCAACGGCCTCGCCGTGGTCGGCGAAGACGCCTTTGCGGCGGGCGAAGCCGCGCCGCGCGGCCTGCGCGTGTCGCTGGGCGCCGCGCGCAACCGCGCCGAACTGAGCCAGGCGCTGCAGGTGCTGTCGAATGCGGTGCGCACGCCCGTCGGCGCTACCCAAATCGTATAATTCCGGCGATCGCCGGGAATAAACTCGCTCCAAAATGATTATGGTGCGCGGGAGCGCACGCCGCTAAAACTCTGCGCTCAGGGCATCAGGCAGGGGCAGGCTTTTCAATGTCGTGCGGATATGAACGGGCAGTCCACCGTGCTGTGCTGACGCTTCGCGGGGCAGTGACCGCGATCGGTTGTCTTGCAGTTGTCATATCAGGCGCGGCGCGCGCCTCCGATGCCCCTGCCCCGGTGCCGGAAAAACTCGAACGCATCACCTCATTCTTTGACAACGAGGTTGCGACAGGAAAAATTCCGGGCGCAGTCATCCTGATCCAGCAGCACGGCAAGCCGGTCTATCTGAAGACCTTCGGCTATCGCGACGTCACGACCAAATCGCCGATGCGGCCGGACACGATGTTCGCGCTGCATTCGATGACCAAGCCGATCACCAACACCGCCGCGATGATGCTGGTCGACGAGGGCAAATTGTCGCCGCAGGATCCGCTGTCGAAATACATCCCGGCCTTCGCCGACGTGAAGGTCGCCATCGAACCGGATGGCGGGAACGATCCGGCCAAGGTGGAGCTGGTGCCGCCGATCCGGCCAGTGACCATTGAAGATATCATGCGGCACACTTCGGGTATCACCTACGAATATATCGGCGCCGACTGGATCCAGAAGATTTACCGCGCAGGCCACCTCTTCGACGGGAAATTCGACAACAAGGAATTCGCGGCGCGGCTGGCCAAGCTGCCGCTGTCGCGGCAGCCCGGCACGCTGTGGCGTTACGGTCATTCCACCGACGTGCTCGGCCGGGTGATCGAGATCGTCTCGGGCAAGACGCTCTATCAGTTCGAGAAGCAGCGCATCTTCGATCCCCTGGGGATGAAGGACACCACATACGTGCTCGACGCCGAGACCGAACGGACGCGGCTGGCGGAGCCGCTGCCCTCGGACACGATCCTGATCGAGGGAGAGAATGACCGGCGCGCGCATCCGGAGTGGGAATCCGGCGGCGGCGGCCTGGTATCGACCATCCTCGACTATGCGCGCTTCGCGCAGATGCTGCTCAATGGCGGCGAGCTCGACGGCAAGCGCTATCTCAGCCCCGCAGCCTTCAAGGCCATGACGACGGACCATATCGGGCCGGGCTCCGGCGTCGGCCGCGACTACTGGTACTTCCCCGGCGACGGCTTTGGCTACGGCTACGGCATTGCCGTGCGCACCGATCCCGGCATTGCCAAGCCGCCACCGCCAGGCTCGATCGGCGAGTTGAAATGGGACAGCGGCAGCGGCACCTATTTCGGCGTCGATCCGAAGCTCGACATGATCTACATCATGCTTGAGCAGACCCAGAACGAGCGCCAGCGCATCACGCCCGCGTTCCGCAAGCTGGTCTACGACGCGTTCAGCCCGGATTGAGTTCCGTCACCCTCGTCTATTGCCGCGAACCGGTTCCTGCCTGCGCCGTGCTGCGGCCGCGATCAGGCTCGCGGTGCATTCGTTGCAGACGAACGCACACTCATCCGTAAACAGGCCGATCCGCGCATCGAGGCCGATCGCCTCATCGTCGACGATCCCCTCGATAGGGCCACCACAGCACACGCATCGGTGGTGCGACGCCAATTCTCGTTCCATGACGCGCTCTCCAGCCGTCGCAGCTTCCTCTCCGCTGCTTCCCTCACGCTATATACTATCGTATATATCGAGACGACAAGGCAGGCGGGTGAACAATCCGGTCGGGAACCCTGCAGACAACGATCATCGACCGGAGACGATCGCCGAGAAAATCCTGCCTGGTCCAACCAGGTTCATTGAGGAAACGCGATCATGATAAAGAACAATGGCGACGCGGGACGTCCGCGCGCAACGGGAGAACTGCTCAAGATCCGCCGCGCATCGCTGGAGCGTTTTCGAGCGAAGTGGATACAGGTTCGCGTGAAGAAAACGCGTCAAACCAGGTATCTAGCGAGCGCTGCGGCCATCATCCTCGCGCTCGGTGCGGCCGGCGCAGTGCGCGCCGAAACGGCTCCGATCGGCGTTCCCGATAAGAGCTTTCCGGAGAGCGTGACCTCGACCTCCGACGGGACGCTTTATGTCGGCAGCTTCAACCATGGCGGCGTGACGAAGATCTCGGGCGGCAAGGCCGAGCAACTGGTCAAGCCGGGCGCCGCCGACAGCCGCTCAACGCTTGGCGTGCTCGCCGACGAGAAGAGCGGCACGCTCTATGTCTGCTCCAACGACATCAGCGCGATGGGCGTTGCGGGGCCAAGCGATACCAAGGGCGCCTGGCTGAAAACCTTCGATCTCAAGAGCGGCGCGCCGAAGGGCAGCTTTGCCTTGAGCGATCCGAAATCGTTCTGCAACGACATCGTGGTCGGTGCCGACGGCACCGCCTATGTGAGCGATTCCTTCGCGCCGTTCGTCTACAGCCTGAAGCCGGGCGGCACGGCGCTGACGACGTTCGCGACCGATCCGCAGCTCGCGCCCGCCAAGGACGGCGTCGGACTCGACGGCATCGCGATCGGCGCCGACGGCAATCTTTACGTCACGACCTTCATTCCGGCCAAGCTGTTCAAGATCGAGATGAAGGACGGCAAGGCCGGCGCCGTGACCGAGCTGAAGCCGTCGCGGCCGCTCGACCACGCCGACGCGCTGCGGGCGCATGGCGGCGGCTTCCTGCTGATCGAGGGCAACGGCAAGCTCGACAAGATCACGGTGAAGGGCAGCGAGGCCACCATCGACACCATCAAGGATGGCCTGGCCGAGCCGGTCTCGGTGACGCAGGTCGGCGATGTCGGCTGGGTCGCCGAGGGCAAGCTGTCCTACGTGATCGGCGACAACAAGGGCAAGGACCCCGGCCCGTTCAAGCTGACGCCGATCGCGCTGCCGAAGTAAGAGCGAAGTATCGCGATCTCGGTCCACTGACTAGCTGTACCTCTCCCGTTTACGGGGGAGGTCGACGCGCGATGAACGACGCGAAGCGTCGTCTGTGGGCGTATATCGTCGTCCACCGCTGTCATCGCCCGGCTCGACCGGGCGATCCAGTACGCCGCGGCTCTCGTGGCGCTGATCCATTACTGACACCTCACTCCACGGCATGGCGGCCTCCCGAATCGGACCAATCCAGCCAAGGTTGATGTGTCAGCTATGTCTCCGAACACCCGTCAGTGATCTGTCCGGGCTAAACAATGCGCGGGTGATGACACCGCGTAGTGTGACGCCTTATCGAGAACCATCCTCATCGTCGTCCCTGCGAAAGCAGGGACCCATAACCACAAATGCCAATTGTTGGGCGATGCTGGAACGACAAGTCCCTTCAACGAGGTCCGCCGCGGCGTATGGGTCCCTGCTTTCGCAGGGACGACGTGTTGGAGGAGCCCCGGACTCACATCACGATTTCTGGATAATGGAAATATACCGCTGATTTGCCCGACGAGTCAAGTTACCTTGTCCACCGGCGGGCCACCGGCTCCTTTGCATGGGGTTGTTTTCGATATTTTGGCAGCGCGCCCCTGCAGCTCGGCACCGACCGATGCGGTCGCACCGCCGTCACCACGTCATCCCTCAGATCACATAGAACCCGTGCGTGCCGTCGCGGCGCAGCTGATCGACGAGGCCGTACTCCCAATCGAGATAGGCCTGCATCGCCTTCTCCGCGACGCCGGTGCCTTCATAGGGTCGCCGGTAGCGGTGCGCGGGATCGGGCCGCGGCACGATGCGCGGTGGTCCGACTTCGAGCCGGCCGTCATAGCCGCCGTCGAGCACATAGACCTCCCAGCCCATCTGCGCGAGCCAGGACGCCGTCATGTCGGCGCGGATGTTCTTGTCGTCGCTCAGCACGATGCGCGCGCCGCGCACGGGCGCGGCCATGTCGATTTCCTGCACCAATTGGCCGCCGGCATAGTGGCGGAAGCCGGCAAGGTGACCGGCCGTGTATTCCTCGGCATCGCGCACGTCGAAGCGATACAGCGTACGGTGCGCGTCCTCGTCCAGTGCGGCGAGTTCATCGATCCCGATGTGACGGACGCCGGCGCGATAGGCGACGTCGCGCGCATTGTCGCTTGCGCCCTCGAACGGACCGATGCCGCCGCGCTTGCCGGCGCCGTGCTCGAGATCGTGCTTCGCCAGCGTCCAGCCGATCGTGCCGTTGCGCAGCGCCCGCACCTTGTTGGGCAGTCCGGCATTGATCAGCGACTGCGTGCCGATGATCGAGCGGGTGCGACCGGCGCAGTTGACGATGATGGTGGTGTCGGGATCGGGCGCCGCGCGCCCTGCGCGCAGCACCAGCTCGGCGCCAGGCACGCTGACCGAACCCGGGATGTTCATGGTGGCATATTCGTCGAAGCGGCGGACGTCGAGGATCGCGATGTTCGCCTTGTCCGAGATCAGCGCGGCGACCTCGTCGGCGCTCAGCGACGGCGTGTGCCTGCGCGACTCGACCAGTTCGCCGAACGCCTTGGCGTAGGAATTGACGTCCTCGAACACCTCGTAACCGGCCGCCTTCCAGCCCTGCAAGCCGCCCGCAAGCGCGGCAACGTCGCCGTAGCCCAGCGCCCGCAACTGCTCGGCCGCGGCCGCGACCAGCCCCTCGCCGTTGTCATAAAGGACGATCGGCACGTCCTTGCGCGGCAGTCGCAGCTCGGCTTCCAGCGCGATCCGGCCGGCCGCCATGTTGGCGGCGAACAGCGGATGGCCGGTGGCGAATTCCGCCTCATGCCTGACGTCGAGCAGCGCGATCTCCCGGCGCAGCAGCAGCGTTGCGCGGATGGTCTGGGGCGTGACGGAAGCAAGTGTCATGGAATGCTGGCCTCGGCAGGAAACGGGCAGGCTTGCTCTAGGCCGAAATCGCGCCTCGTCAATAGCTTTAACCGGCCCGCAACCCCGATCTCCGGGAGACCGGATTCGGGGAACGAAAGCTCGCCATCCGCTTTGCTCAACCGGGATGCACTTGCTACGTTCCCAATCGGCCCCGTTGGCGCCCGATCAGGCCTTCCGGACAAGAGAAGGCAGCGGGGCCGCGCCTGAAGTTCTGGGAGGAAGACCATGAGATCAGTCGGAAATGAACCATTGTCGCGTCACGCCCTCGCTTTCGTGCTGGCCGGCGGACGCGGCAGCAGACTTCAGGAGCTCACCGACAGGCGCGCCAAGCCGGCGGTGTATTTCGGCGGCAAATCCCGCATCATCGATTTCGCGCTCTCCAATGCTGTGAACTCCGGCATCCGCCGCATCGCGGTGGCGACCCAGTACAAGGCACACAGCCTGATCCGGCATCTGCAGGGCGGCTGGAACTTCTTCCGTCCGGAACGTAACGAGAGTTTCGATATCCTGCCCGCAAGCCAGCGCGTCTCCGAGACGATGTGGTATGTCGGCACGGCGGATGCGGTGTACCAGAACATCGACATCATCGAGGCGCACGGCACCAAGTACATTCTGGTGCTGGCCGGCGACCATGTCTACAAGATGGACTACGAGATCATGCTGAAGCAGCATGTCGAGAGTGGCGCCGACGTCACGGTCGGCTGCCTCGAGATGCCGCGCGCGGAATCCTCCGGCTTCGGCATCATGCATATCGACGAGACCGGCCTGATCCAGTCGTTCCTCGAGAAGCCGGCCGATCCGCCACCGATGCCCGGCAAGCCCGACAAGTCGCTGGCCAGCATGGGTATCTATGTCTTCAATTCGGAATTCCTGTTCGACGAATTGCGCCGCGATGCCGCCGACCCGAACTCGGCGCACGATTTCGGCAAGGACATCATCCCCTATATCGTGAAGCACGGCCGCGCGATCGCGCACCAGTTCAACGATTCCTGCGTCCGTTCCGGCGACGATCCGCGCGCCTACTGGCGCGACGCCGGCACCGTCGACGCCTATTGGGGCGCCAACATCGATCTCACCGACGTGGTGCCCGAGCTCGACCTCTACCATCGATCATGGCCGATCTGGACCTATGCCGAGATCACACCGCCGGCCAAGTTCGTCCACGATGAGGAAGGCCGCCGCGGCCAGGCGGTCACCTCGCTGGTCTCGGGCGCCTGCATCATCTCGGGCGCGTCGCTGCGGCGCTCGCTGCTGTTCACCGGCGTCCACGTCAATTCCTACGCCAATGTCGAGAATGCGGTGATCATGCCCTATGTGAATGTCGGCCGCGGAGCGCGGCTCAGAAACGTCGTGATCGATCGCGGGGTGCGGATTCCGGAAGGGCTCGTGGTCGGCGACGATCCCGAGTTCGACGGCAAGCGTTTCCGCACCACCGAGAACGGGATTACGCTGATCACGCAGGCGATGATCGACAGGCTCGAGACATGACGCAACTGCGCGTCCTCGCGGTCGCTTCGGAAGTCTACCCGATCGTCAAGACCGGCGGCCTCGCCGACGTGGTCGGCGCGCTGCCGGCCGCGCTGCAGCAGCACGGCGTCACGACGCGGACGCTGGTGCCCGGCTATCCCGACGTGCTCAAGGCGCTGGCTTCGGCGGAGACGCTGCTGCACTGGCCGGAATTCTACGGCGGGCCGATCCGCGTGCTCGGCGGCACGCATGACGGCCTCGATCTGTTCGCGTTGGACGCGCCGCATCTCTATGCGCGGCCAGGCAATCCCTATGTCGGCCCGGACGGACGCGACTGGCCGGACAACGGCATCCGCTTTGCCGCGTTGTCGCGGATGGCGGCGGAGATCGGCCAGGGCGCAATCACCTCCTTCGTCCCCGACATCGTGCATGCGCATGACTGGCAGGCGGGCCTCGCACCCGCCCTCCTGCATTATGCCGGACAACCGCGGCCCGGCACGGTGATGACCGTGCACAACCTCGCCTACCAAGGCCAGTTCTCGCCGGACATGCTTGCCGCGTTCGGCCTGCCGGGCGAATCCTACACGCTGCACGGCGTCGAATATTACGGCACCATCAGCCTGTTGAAGGCCGGCCTGCAATTCGCCGACCGCATCACCACGGTGTCGCCGACCTATGCGCGGGAGATTCAAAGCGACGAAGGCGGCATGGGGCTCGGCGGCCTCTTGCGCGAACGCGCCGGCGTGCTGAGCGGCATCCTCAACGGCATCGACATATCAGTGTGGAATCCGGCCACCGATCCCGACATCGCGGCGCGCTTCAGCGCCGAGCGGCCGGCGGAGCGCGCGGCGAACAAGGCCGCGCTGCAGCGGCGCTTCGGGCTTGATCCCACGCCGGATGCGATGCTGCTCGGCGTCATCAGCCGGCTGTCATGGCAGAAGGGCCTCGACCTGCTGCTCGAGAACATCCCGACGCTGCTTGGGGAAGGCATCCAGCTCGCGCTGCTCGGCAGCGGCGATCGCGACCTGCAGGATCGCTACGCCGCGCTGGCGCACGACAATCCCGGACGGATCGCGGTCGTGATCGGCTACGACGAGGCGCTGGCGCATCTGATCCAGGCCGGCGCGGACGCGCTCGCGGTGCCGTCGCGCTTCGAACCGTGCGGCCTCACCCAGCTGTGCGCGCTGCGCTACGGCGCAGTCCCTGTTGTCGCCAATGTCGGTGGCCTTGCCGACACCGTGCTCGACTTCGACGAAGTCGCGATCACCGGCGATGCGCCGACCGGCGTCAAGTTCGCACCCGTGACCTCGGATGCGCTTGCCCATGGCTTGCGCAAGGCAAACCTGCTGTTCAACGACAAGGTGACGTGGCGCCGGCTGCAGCAAGCCGGCATGGCCACCGATGTCTCCTGGCACAATCGCGCCGGCCGCTACGCCGCCCTCTATCGCGAGCTCGCGACGACGCGGCGCTAAGCCGCGGCGATCAGTTCAGGAGATCGCAGGACGCGACGCGGTTGATGTCGGCCAGGCGCCGGTCGGGATTTCCCTTGAGATCAAGGCTTGCGACGAGATCGAGCAGCCGGCCATAGGCGCGGTCGGCGACCGCGACGGGCAACGGCTCTTCGTCGAAAGTTTCGACGTAGTTGCCGACGAGACCACTCAGCAACCGGCAAACGCCGCGCTGCTCCGGGTCGTCCCTGCCAAGGATCTCGAGTTTTTGCTGGAAGGTCCTGAAGGTTCGCAGCCCATGGGGCTGTTGCGAAAGCCAATTGTGCAAATCAGGATACAGATCGGTCATATCAGCCTCTTCAAAATGGAGAAGAAGCTACCGGCTTATACAGCCGATCATGGTTCCGCGCCATCGCGATTTTTGCATGCTTCCCCTGCCCTGCCGCGCAGGCCGTGTCATTGGACCGGCACGTCCTGCGACTAGAGTCGCGCGAGCGCCGGCAAAATTCTGTAGCGCGCGATCTCGTGCGGATAGTCGCCGCGATTGGCGAGCAGCACGATGCCAAGCCTGCGCGCGGGCACCAGCCCAACATAGGCTGAGGCATTATTGAGACCGCCCGGCTTGTCGATCACGGTGACGCCGTCCAGCCGCACATGCTCCCAGGCCATCGCCTGGCCGAACTTTTCGTCGACGCGAAAACTCTCCCGCTCGGTCATCTGCAAGGCCGCGCGCAATTCGGGATCGATCACCGCGCCGTCGAGGCAGGCGCCCAGCAATGTGCCGAGATCGCGCGCCGATGAGAACATCTGGCCGGTGCCTGGAAAATCATAATAGCGTTGCTGATTGCCCGGCGGACCGATCGCTGTGCCGTCGTGGGAATAGCCCTGAACCACACGCTGCATCATCTCGGGCGCCATCGTGGCACGGTCGCCCCCGCTGCGGTCCGGAACGAAGGTCGACGTCATGCCGAGCGGCTTGAGGATACGGCTCCCGATCAAGGTCGCGATCGGCATGTCATAGCGCCGCTCCAGCACCAGTTGCAGCAGGACATAGCCGGCATGGCTGTAGATGCGCTGCTTGCCCGGCCGCTCTCCTGCCGGAGGCGTCCATGCATTGAGCATCGCGATGAACTGATCACGGCTGAAGGTCCCGACCGGCCATGGCGGATGGTCGGTCGGCAGCAGCAGCCCGGACGTATGATTGACGAGCTCGCCGATGGTGACGCGGCTGACGTAGTCGCCGTGCAACTCGGGCAGATATTTGTTGACGGGATCGTCCAGCCGCAATTCGCCACGCTCGGTGCCGAGCGCGACCAGCGTCGCCTCGAACAGCTTGCGCAACGAGGCGAGATTGAACAGCGTGTCCGGGGTAACCGGCCGCTTCGCCGCTGTGTCAGCGAAACCGTAGTTGAAGAAGGTGACCCGGCCGCCGGCATAGACCGCCGCGGCGAGGCCGCCTGGGTCGGCCGCAGTCGCGGTCGGCGCGAGTTCCGTCGTGACGATGTCCCTGATCTGCGCATCCATGTCGGAATCCGCGCGCGCCACCCCAAGCGCGCTACCAGCGACGACGAGCAGGACGGCCGCGATCCGGGCGGTGAGCCATTGTCTCATGAAGAACGAAATCAGGACGATGTTGCGATGTGACCCGCGAGCGAGTCTGTTCACCATCGAGAGATGGCAACATCACGATCCTAGCGGTGGAACCGATGCGTCCGAATTCACGATTACGCGTCTTGCGCCGTTACCATCCCGGCTGGGGACGGGGCGGCCCGATCGCTGTTCCGGTGGTCACTTCCGGAAGCCGCGATCGCGACCGCCCTCCCACTCCAGCCACGGTGCGGGAACTGCAATCGAACAAAAAAATGCGGAACGTTTGAAAATGACGGGAGTGGGCTTCGACGAAAAGGCAAGATCGGCGCTTGCCGATCGGGCCAAGGATATTTCTGACTTCGTCACATTCCACTCCCAACCGGGGACGTTTCTTCCTAGCAACAATTCGTCAATCGAAGGTTGCATAAGCCGATTGGATTCGATTTTCAAGACACGGTCGTCCGCGACGTTTTGTCCTGTTCCAGATGCGGGATGCGCGCGATGCCTCGTTAAACATCGATTAACCATCGATCGCGCGGCGCGAGACCTATGTGGCGCGCAAGCGAACGATCGACCGCGGCAACGACGCCAACAGCAGCACGAGACAGACGCAAAGCAGCACGATGTCCTTGAACAGGAACTCGCCGGCCAGGTTCCAGGCCATCGGATCGGTCGACAGGCTCCATTTGACCACCCCCGGCGTCGTGAAGAAGAACGACCACGTCACCGCGAAGGTGATGACGCCCATCAGCGCGCCGATCGCCGAGAGAAGCGGGCTGAACGCGCCGGCGACGAGCAGTGCCGCAATGCCGAACTCGGCCACCCCGAGCACATAGGCCTCGCCTCGGAGACCGAACACCGAAAGCCACGAGATGAACGGGCTGTTGCCGATGAACTGGGCGATGCCTTGCGCCGATTGCAGCGTGAATTTCTGCATGCCGAACGACACGAAGATCACGACCATGACCCAGCGCAGGATCGCGAGCGCTCGATAAGACCCCTCGCCCTGTTCGGCGATGTTGAACGACAGATTCATTTGGATGTTTCTTCCCTCGCTGCGATGCCATCATCGGCCGCTGTTGCGGCGTTCGTGGGCAGAACTACGCAGCGCGCCGCGCGTGCGTTACGCGCGGGACAACGTCTCGGCCTTCACGATGATGTGCAGACGAGATGAGGAATAATCGCTGCGGGAGATATCATCGGCGCGCAGCCGCAGAGCGCGCCGCGATGGCCTCAGGCGCGCTGGCGGAGCGGCCGCGCGGCGTCCTTTGCCGGCACCGGCATGGTGAAGCCGTACAGGAACAGGTCCACCACCATGTCGGCGAACTCCCCTGGATCGATCCCGCCCTTCGGATCGTACCAGGTGTGGCTGAAGTTCAGGATGCCGAACAGCATCATGCTGTAGATTTTCTTGGTCCGCTTGACGATCTTGCCTTCCTTGTCGAGCTTGACCAGAAGATCCGAGACCGTGTCGACGAGCTGGCGCTCCAGCGCCTTGATCGCATCCTGCTCGGTCTCGCCGAGGAACGAGAGGTCGTTGAGGATCACGCGCTGCTCGTCGCTCGAACGCGCATTCAGCGCGACGATGGCCTGGATCGCGGCGCGGAACTGCTCCAGCGTCGTCGTCTTTTCGGCCATCGCGGCCTCGACGTCCGTGATCATCTCGCGGATATGGGCGTCGAGGATCGCGAACAGGATCGCTTCCTTCGAATCGAAATAATGGTACAGCGCGCCGCGCGACAGCTTGCAGGCATCCGCAAGGTCGGCGATCGAGGCACGCATATAGCCCTGCCGCGCGAACAGGCCGCAGGCGGTGGTGAGAATGTTCCGCTGAATCTCGTCGTAATTCTCTGAGCGCGTCCGCGCCATTGCCGTCTCTCTCGTGCACCATCGGCGCCGCCGGAATCGGGCGACTGCTGTCTCTCTATACTACCGCCGCCGCACGCTCTCCTCCCCTTTGCGGGCACCATCCACCAGAAGTCTTCGATCGCCCACGATGACGCGACCTGCGTCAAAAAATAATTTGAACGACCGGTCGGATTATATTAGACTGTCTTCCATCAAGCAAGCGGATTGCGCACGCCGGGACCAACCCGGCGGCATCGCGGGAGGTTGTGCGTGGATTCTCAGAGGATCGATGCTGTCGTGATCGGAGCCGGTGCCGGCGGGCTGTGCGCCGCGGCGCGCCTTGCCCATGGCGGGTTGCATACGCTCGTCGTCGACGACAAGGACCGGCTCGGCGGGCGCGCCTCGACCGAGGAGATCGACGGCTTCAAGGTCAATATCGGGGCGATCGCGATCGAGTTCGGTGGCGTGTTCGAGGAAACCTTCCACACCGTCGGCGCCCCGCTCGACATCCGCGCGCCGGAGCCCGCGAGCTCGTTCTTCATCGACGGCAAGGTGATCGATGTCGGCCGCGGCGGCTGGTCGCTGCTGCTCGGGCAGCTGACGAAACAGGCCTCGCGCATCCTGGAGAAATTCGCCGACGCCCGCTCCGGCAACCTCCCCGACGGGCGGCAATCGACCGAAGACTGGCTGAAGGGCTACACCAGCAACGCCACGGTGCACGCGCTGTTCCGCAATCTCTGCGCGGCGATCTTCGCCTGCAACGCCGCCGAGCTGCCGGCCCGCGCCTTCCTCACCTATTTCACCAGCAAGGGCGCCTTCAAGAAGTTCGGCTTCTGCCCGCAAGGCACGATCGGGGTCTGGAACAGCCTCGGCAACGCTGTCAGGCGCAATGGCGACATCTGGCTCGAAACGCCGGCGACGACGATCCACACCGCCAACGGCCGCGTCGAGGGCGTCACCGTGCTCAGGAACGGCGAGCGGGTACGGATCGACACCGATCTCGTGATCAGCAATGCCGGGCCAAAGGCCACGGTCGCGCTTGCCGGCAGCGAGGCGTTCCCGGCGGACTACCTCGCCAAGGTGAAGAACGACCTTCGCCCGGCCGCCAACATCGTCATCAATGTCGCGAGCCGCGAGCCGCTGATCAATCATCCCGGCATCGTCACCTTCGGCAAGACGCGCCGGCTCTGCAACATGGCGAACCTCTCTGCCACCTGCCCGGAATTGGCGCCACCCGGCTGGCACCTCTACGTCGCCTATGCCGTGCCGGTACCCGCGCTCGGCGATTTCGATGCGGACGCGGAGGTCGCGCTCGCGCTCGAGGATCTGCGCGAGCAGTTCGCGAATTTCGATCAGGCAAAAATCCTCTCGGTCCGGGTGATGCGCGACGACTGGCCGGCGCAACGCAGCTGCGCCGGCTACGATCTGCCGCGCGAGACCGGCATCGATGGCCTGTGGTGCGTCGGCGACGCGGTGAAGCAATACGGCAATGGCGGCACCCAGGCCTGCGCCGAGACCGCGAAGCTCGTCACCGATGCTATCCTCGCCGCGCGCCCGCGCTTGTCGGCCGGCCGGGTCTGAGCGCGATGCCGACGACCATCCCGCATCCGATGCCGCAAGCAGCGCCGCAGGCCGCGCCGGCGCAGGATTGCCTGCTCGACTTCCGCAACATCCGGATCGTCTACGACAATGCGATCGAGGCGATCCGCGACGTCTCGATCATGGTGCCTGAGGGCAGCATCGTCGCCCTGCTCGGCTCCAACGGCGCCGGCAAATCGACGCTGCTGAAGGCGATGTCCGGCATCCTCTATACCGAGGAAGGCGTGATCGAGAACGGCAGCATCCGCTTCCGCAATGACGAGGTGCATCGCCTTGCGCCGGACGAGCTGGTCCGCCGCGGCATCGTGCAGGTGCCGGAGGGCCGCCGCGTGTTCGCGGCACTCACCATCGACGAGAACCTGCAAATGGGCGGCTACACCAGGACCAGTGCCGAGGCGCGCGAGCGCCGCGACAAGGTGTTTGCGCTGTTTCCGCGGCTATATGAGCGGCGCGACCAGATCGCCGGCTACATGTCCGGCGGCGAACAGCAGATGCTCGCGATCGGCCGCGCGTTGATGACCGATCCCGTGCTGCTGGCGCTCGACGAGCCGTCGCTCGGCCTCGCGCCACTGATCATCGACCGCATCTACGAGGTGATCGTCCGGCTGCGCGACGAACTGAAGATGACGGTGCTGCTGGTCGAGCAGAACGCGCAGCGCGCACTCGATATCGCCGACTACGGCTACATCCTGGAGACCGGCCGCGTCGTGCTCGACGGCACGGCAGCGAGGCTCACCGCCAACGAGGACGTCCAGGAATTCTATCTCGGCGTCTCCTCCGCCGGTCGCAAGAGCCTGCGCGACGTCAAGCATTACAAGCGCCGCAAGCGGTGGCTGTCGTGACCGCGCTGCTCACGGTCGAGAACCTGTCAAAGCGCTTCGGCGGCCTGCAGGCGGTCGCCGACGTCAGCCTGCGCGTCGCGCCCGGCGAGATCTGCAGCGTAATCGGTCCGAACGGCGCCGGCAAGACCACGCTGTTCAACATGATCTCGGGCGTGCTGCGGCCGAGCGGCGGCCGCATCACGTTCGACGGCATCGACCTCTCGACGATCTCGCCGTGGAAATTCGCCGCGGTCGGTATCGGCCGCACCTTCCAGAATCTCGCGCTGTTCAAGCACGGCACCGCGGTCGAGAACATCCTGACCGGCCGCCACACCCATCTGCGCTCGACCGTGCTCGATGCGGTGTGGTTTTACGGGCGTACCCGCAAGGAGGAAATCGCGGCACGGCGGCGTGTCGAACACATCATCGAATTCCTCGAGATCGAGCATATCAGGGACGCCGTGGTCGGCACGCTGTCCTACGGCCAGCAAAAGCGCGTCGAGCTCGCCCGCGCGCTCGCCTGCGAGCCGAAGCTGTTGCTGCTCGACGAGATGGTCTCCGGCATGAACCAGGAGGAGACCGAGGACATCGCGCGCTTCGTGCTCGACATCCGCGACGAGCTCGGCATCACCGTCGTGATGATCGAGCATGAGATGCGCATCGTGATGGACATCTCGGACCGCGTCCATGTGCTGAATTTCGGCCGCAAGATCGCCGAAGGCACGCCTGGTGAGATCAGGCGCGATCCGGCGGTCGCGGAGGCCTATCTCGGCGGCCAGCGCTCCGAGGCGATGAAGGCAGGCGCGTGATGTCGACGCTGGACAGCCTGCGCACCGCTCATCCGCCGCTGCAAGCGAGCGCGCCGCGCAGCCCGCCGGCAACCGGCGCCGACGCGTTGCAGGCCGCGCTTGCGGATGCCGCCATCACCATCCCGCAATTGCTGCGGCAGCGCGCCGCCATGCACGGCGAGGCGCTGGCGCTCCGCGAGAAGGATTACGGCATCTGGAATCCCTATTCCTGGCGCCACTATTACGACACCGCGCGCGCGGTGGCGCTTGGCCTGCTGTCGCTCGGCATCAAGCCGGGCGACCGGATCGCCATCGCCGGCGAGAACACGCCGGAATGGTTTTACGCCGATCTTGGTGTGCAGATGATCGGCGCGGTGGCGGTCGGCATCTATCCGACCAATCCCTGGGTCGAGCTGCAATACATCGTCAAGCATTCCGGCGCCCGCATCGTCGTCACCGGCGACCAGGAGCAGACCGACAAGGTGCTGGATGCGATGGCGGGCAATGGCGGCCTTCCCGATCTGGAGGCCATCGTCTGCATCGACATGAAGGGCCTGCGGCATTACCGGCAATCGGAGCTGATGTCGTTCGCCGCATTGTGCGAGCGTGGCAGGGCCTACGTGCAGCAGAACCCGGAGGCCGACGCCACGCTCGACCGCCTGATCAGCCAGGGCGCGCCCGACGACGTCTGCATCCTCGTCTACACCTCGGGCACGACAGGTCCGCCCAAGGGCGCGATGCTGACCCATCGCAATCTCGTCTATGCCGCCTATGCCTACGCCCGGACCGTCGGGATCGCCGACAAGCCGTTCGAGGCGGTGAGCTATCTGCCGCTGTGCCACGTCGCCGAGCGCTGCTACGGCACGGTGACGCATCTCGTGCTCGGCGGCACCGTCTCGTTTGCCGAATCGATCGACACCGTCGCGATCAACATCCGCGAGATCGCACCGACCTTCTTCGTCGGCGTTCCCCGCATCTACGAGAAGCTGCAGCAGGGCTTTCTGTTCCGCCTCGGCGAGAGCGGCCGCCTGCGCCAGAGCTTCACCAGGGCCTGTCTCGCCTGGGGCCGCACGCTGTCCGACCGCCGGCAGGCCGGCAACGACAATTGGCCCGATCGCGCCGCCTACGGGCTGCTCTATCTCCTGATGTTCCGCAATTTGCAGCGCCATCTCGGCTTCGCCTACAGCCGGCACCGGCTCTGTGCCGGCGCCTCGATCTCACCGGAGACGCTGCGCTTCTTCGACATCATCGGCCGCCCGGTATCACAGGGCTACGGCCTCACCGAGAGCGGCGGCGTCGCCTTCATCCAGACCGAAAGCCATCACCGGATCGGCGGCTGCGGCGTGCCGCTGCCGCAGACCGAATGGAAGTGCGATACCGACGGCGAGATCCTGCTGCGGAACCCGGGCGTCTTCAAGGGCTACTTCCTCGACGAGAACGCCTCGACCGCCTCGCTGGAGCCCGGCGGCTGGCTGCGCACCGGCGACATCATCGATGTCCTCGACAATGGCGAGATCGCCGTGGTCGACCGCAAGAAGGCGATCATCATCACCGCCGGCGGCAAGAACATCGCGCCGTCGGAGATCGAGAACGCGCTGAAGGATTCCGAGTTCATCAAGGAAGCGATCGTGGTCGGCGAAGCCAGGAAGTATCTCGGCGCCATCATCCAGGTCGACTACGACAATGTCGGCCGCTGGGCGCGCGACCGGGCGCTCGCTTACACCAACTACAAATCGCTGTCGCAGCTTCCCGAAGTGAATGAGCTCGTCGAGCGCGTCGTCAACGAGACCAACAAGCGGTTCGCCCGGGTCGAGAACATCAGGCGGTTCGCCATCCTGGAAAAGGAGCTCGACCATGACGACGGCGAATTGACCGCCACGCAGAAGGTACGCCGCGCCATGATCGAGAAGAAGTTCGCGCGCGAGCTCGCGATCATCTACCGGGCGGAGGGCTGAATGCAGTATCTGATCCAGCTGCTGATCTCGGGGCTCGCGATCGGCGCGATCTACGGCCTGATCGCGATGGGTTTCGCGGTGATCTACAAATCGACCGGGCTGGTCAATTTCGCGCAGGGCGAAATGACCATGATCACGGCCTATATTGCCTGGACGATCTCGACCACGGTCAGCGGCAATGTGTTCGTCGTCGCGCTGGGCGCGATTCTCGCCGCTGTCCTGCTCGGGCTGATCATCGAGCGGCTCGTGATGCGGCCGATGCTGGGCGAGCCGGTATTCGCGACCGTGATGGTGACGATCGGGCTCGCCGTGATCCTGCGCTCCGCCATCAACTTCATCTGGGACGCCTATCCGCACGGCCTCGATATCGGCATGGGCCGCGGCATCGTGCATCTCGGCGGCATCGGCGTGCGCACCGGGCAGCTTGCCGTGATCGCGACGCTGCTTCTGCTGCTTGCCGCGATCTGGGCGTTCTTCCGCTACAGCAAGATCGGGGTCGCGATGCGCGCGGTCGCAGCCGACGACCGCACCGCGCTGCTGATGGGCATCAGCGCAACAAGAGTGCATGCGCTGGCCTGGGCCGCGTCTTCGGTCATCGCCGGCATCGGCGGGGTGTTCTTTGCGCTGTCTTATGATCTATCGCCGGCGATGTTCCAGCTCGGGCTGAAGGCGTTTCCGGCCACCATCCTGGGCGGCCTCGACGCCGTGCTCGGCTCCGGCCTCGGCGGCCTCCTGATCGGCATCACCGAAAACCTGGCCGGCGGCTATGTCGGCTCCGGCATGAAGGAGGTCGCGGGCTTTGCCATGATCATCATCGTGCTGATGATCCGCCCGTTCGGCATCTTCGGCGAACGCGACATCGAGAGGGTGTGATGCGCACCGGCGATTACAAGCAGAGCTATGGCGAACTGGTTGCGCTGATCGATTCCCCGCCGGTCTGGCTATGGTCGGCCGTGCTGCTGCTGGCGCTGATCGCGGCACCTTACCTGCTGAATTCTTACGCGCTGTCGTTCCTGATGATCATCCTGATCACGGCCACCGGCGCGCTCGGGCTCAATATCCTGACCGGCTACACCGGTCTGATCTCGCTCGGCCATGTCGGTTTCCTCGTCACCGGCGCGTATGCCTATGCGGTGCTGGTTTCGAAGTATCACATGCCGCCGCTGGTCGGTTTCCTCGGCGCCGGCGTGGTGCCGGCGCTGGCGACCCTGATCGTCGGTGCGCCGTCGCTGCGGCTCAAAGGACTTTACCTCGCCATCACCACGCTCGCCTTCTCCTTCATCATCAACACCGTGATCCTGGAGATGCGCTGGCTCACCAACGGCGCGCGCGGCATTCAGGTGCAGCGGCCCGAGATCTTCGGCATCAGCTTCGACAGCGATGCCGCCTTCACCTATCTCTGCCTCGGCACCGCGGGGCTGACGCTGTTCGCCACCCTCAACATCCGCCGCAGCCGGGTCGGCCGCGCCTTCGTCGCGATCAGGGACAACGACACCGCGGCGCGCGTCATGGGCATCAACCTGCATGCCTACAAGCTGTTCGCCTTCATCACCTCGGCGTTCATCACCGGCATCGCCGGCGCGCTGTACGGCATCTATCTCTCCTTCGTCAGCGTCGAGGGCTTTCCCTTCCTGCTCTCGATCGAGGCGCTGGCGATCCTGATCGTCGGCGGGCTCGGCTCGGCGCTCGGCGCGGTGCTCGGCACCATCCTGATCGTGCTGCTGCCGGAGGCGACACGGATCGTCTTCAGCCTGTTCAGCGCACAGATGGACGCGACCTTCACGACCGGCGCGCAGGAGCTGAAGAGCATGCTCTACGGCCTCGTCATCATCCTGTTCCTGCGCTTCCAGCCGAGGGGGCTGGTCGGCGCCTGGCACGACATCAGGCGGGCCTGGGTGCACTGGCCGCTGCGCTACTAACAAAAAACGCAACACCTTGAGGAGGAGACAATGATCAAGAACCTGGCAGCGGCCTCGCTGCTGCTTTCCGCGGCCTGCCTTGCGGTCGGGCCCGCTGCTGCCGCCGATCCCGGGATCACCGACAGCGAGATCCTGATCGGCGATGTCGAGCCGCTGACCGGCCCGCCGGCGCTGCTCGGCGTCGCCGCCTCGATCGGCCACAAGATCGCGATCGCCGAAGCCAACGCTGCCGGCGGCATCAACGGCCGCAAGATCAAATATGTGCTGGAGGACGACGGCTACGTCACCGCGCGCACCATCCAGAGCGTCAAGAAGGTGATCGACGTCGACAAGGTCTTTGCGATGCTCGGCATCTCCGGCTCGGGCCAGTCGATCGCGGTGATGCCGGTGCTCGAGAAGTCCGGTATCCCGACCGTGATCGACGTCGCGCCGGTGAAATTCCTGTGGGAGCCGCCGCGCAAGAACGTGTTCGTGGTCGGGCAATCCTACGAGGAAGGCATCATCCACCTCGTCAATTTCCTCGCCGACAAGAACCCCGGCAAGAAATGGGGCCTGATCACCCAGGACGACGATTACGGCATCACCGTGCGCGACGGCTTCGATTCCGTGGTCAAGGCCAAGAAGCTGAACGTCGTCTACAGCGGCAACTACAAGAAGGGCCAGCAGGACTTCTCGTCGGACATGCTGCAGCTGAAGGATTCCGCCGCCGAGGTGTTTTTGGCCGGCGGCATCATCGCCGAGAACATCGCGATGACAAAGGAGCTCGAGAAATTGAACATCAAGCCGGTGACCGGCATCTTCTGGCCCGGCCGCATCGAGCCGGTGCTGAAGCTGATGGGCCCGGCCGGCGACGGCATCTACGCGGTCGACTATGTCGAGCCGTTCGCCGGCGAGGCGGGCAAGGCGTTCCTCGAGAAGGCCAAGCCGCTGGTGTCGGAGGCCGAGTTCAAGGGCATCAACCGCTACACCATGACCGGCTATGCCGCGGCAAAAGTCCTGATCGCGGCGATCGAGCGCTGCGGCAAGCAACCGACCTGGGCCTGCACGATCGCGGAGCTGGAGAAGACCAAGAATGTCGAGACCGGCGTGATGGCGCCGATCAGCTTCGGTCCCGGCGTGCGCTTCTCCAACCAGAAGCTGCAGATCATGCAGGCCGACGCCGCGACGCTCAGCTTCAAGCCGGTGAAATAGAGAGATGAAGGTCCTGATCGTCTTTGCCCATCAAGAGGCGCAGTCGTTCAACGCTGCACTGCTGGCGCGGTCGGTGGCGGAACTGACCGCGCTCGGGCACACGGTCAGGATCTCCGATCTCTACGCCATGCGCTTCAACCCGGTGGCGACTGCCGGAGACTTTGGCGCGCGGCGGTTTCCCGACCGGCTGCAATATGACCGCGAGCAGAAATACAATCTGCAGCACGGGGCGCTCAGCGGCGATATCGCCGCCGAGATCGAGAAGCTGTTGTGGTGCGACCTCTTGATCCTGCAGTTTCCGCTGTGGTGGTTCTCCGTCCCCGCCATCATGAAGGGCTGGATCGACCGCGTGTTCGTCAACGGCGCAATTTACGGCAGCGGCCGCCGCTACGACACCGGCGGCCTCAGCGGCCGCCGCGCCATGGTCGTGACCTCGACCGCCGCCTATCCCGGCATGTGCGCACCCGACGGGCTGGTCGGCGCACTCGATGTGGTGCTGTGGCCGATCCAGAACGGCATGCTCGCCTATGCCGGCTGCAAGGTGCTGCCGCCGTTTGTGTCGTATTCGGTGAATTTCGTCGACGAGGCCACACGGCACCGCTATCTCGACGGCTATGCCGAGCGGCTGCGGCAGCTCGAAACCACCGAGCCGCTGTTCTTCCATCCGCTCGCGGATTTTGGCGAGGACTGGCGGCTGAAGCCGGGGATCATGTCGCAAACGGTCGGCCAGGTCCGGCCTTCAGGCTAAGAGGCAGGTATCGTGAACGCGAACATGGACAATAGAATCTCGGGCGAAAATACGAAGGGCGTCATGCCGATCTTGATGGCGCCGAGACGGTCGTAGAATTCCACTGCGCGTGGGCTCGAATAAATCAGGATGACACTTGCTGCCATCTTTCTCGACAGTTGTACTGCGGTCTCGAAAAGCCGCGTACCAAAGCCGCTCCGCGCGCATGTCGGATCGACAAAAATGCCTTCGAGCAGAATGAGGCCGCCCATGCCTGTAGGTCTCAAGGCCGTGTAGCCTCGCTGACTGCCCTGCTCGTCCTCGGCCACAAAGACCAGTCCGGCCGCGATCAGCGCAGGATTGACCTTCAGTCCCGGCATGAACCGAGCGACGGCCGCGTCGTCATAACCACTGCGCATCGTCGCGCGCACCGCGATCTGGGTCAGTTCCTCGGCCTCGTCGACGCGCGCTGGCCGTATCCGGCTGCATGTCATTGCCGTCTCCAGTCCCTGCCGCAATCACATAGCCGGAGATCACAAGAATTCAAGCCCGGTTGCGCACGCGCGCACTCGCCAGGATACCGATCGCAAGAGCGGACAAGGCTGCGTCGACAGCTTCCGCTCCAGGCGCGGCGTTCACATCCGCTTCGCCACTTCTTCCAGCATCACCTCGGTGGCACCGCCGCCGATCGTCAGCACCCGAGCGTCGCGCACCATGCGCTCGATCGGCGTGCCGCGCATGAAGCCTGAGCCGCCGTGCAGTTGCAGGCAGCCATGCACGACCTCATGCAGCACCTCCGGCGAAAGCGCCTTCACCATCGAGACCTCACGCAGGCAATCCTGCCCGGCCGCCGCGAGCTCGGCGGCCTGATAGGCCAGCGCCCGCGCCGCCGCCGCCTTCGCCGCAAGCTGGGCGAGCTTCAGCCGCACGCCCTGCTGATTCCAGAGCGGGCCGCCGAACGCCTGCCGCGTCTTCACGTAGTTCGCCGTCAGCTCGATCGCCTTGGCGGACTCGCCCGCGCAGATACCGCCGATGCAGATGCGCTCGTTCTGGAAGGTCTCCATGATGCCATAGAAGCCCTTGTTCTCCTCGCCGAGCAGGTTCTCCGCCGGCACGCGCACGTCCTGGAACGCGAGTTCGGCGGTGTCCGAGCAGAGCCAGCCGTGCTTGTCGAGTTTGGTTGCCGAAATGCCCGGCGTGTTGCGCTCGACGATGAACAGCGAGATGCCGCGGCTGCCCTTGGCCTGCGGATCGGTCCGCGCGGCGACGATCAGGAGGTCGCCATAGACCGCGTTGGTGATGAACATCTTTGCGCCGTTGATCACCCAAAAATCGCCGTCGCGCCGCGCGCGCGTCTTGAGGCCAGCGACGTCGGAGCCCGCATCGGGTTCGGTCACCGCGATCGAGCAGACCGTCTCGCCGCGGATGATCGCCGGCAAATATTTCTGCTTCTGTTCCGGCGTGCCGCGCAAGGAGATGTGCACCGCCGACATGTCGGTATGCACGAGGATCGACGAGGTGAAGCCGCCGAAGCTGGAGCGCCCCAGCTCCTCGGCGAACACCATCGAGGCCAGCGGCCCCATGTCGGTGCCGCCATATTCGGCCGCATGGCGCATGCCGAGGAAGCCGAGCGCGCCCATGCGGCGATAGATCTCGCGCGGGATCTTGCCGTCGCGCTCCCACGCCTCGGCATGCGGCACCACTTCCTTCTCGACAAAGCGGCGCACCTGCTCGCGCAGCATGCGCAGCTCCTCGGGCAGATTGGGTTGCTCCGAAAAGTGGAACTCGGTCTCAGTGAGCTGGCGCGGATCCGACGTCATGACGTTCATTGTGGCGCTCTCTCATGGCCGATGTGAAGATGGTTGCGCAAAAAAGCTGCCAGCGATGCGATCGCCTCTCGCGCCTGCGGAATCTCCGGGAACATCTGGAAGACGTGGATCATGCCGTCCCAAACCTGTAGCGCGACGTCGACTCCGGCAGCCTTCGCCCGTGCGGCCAGTTCCGTCGCATCGTCGCGCACGGTCTCACGGTCGCCGACCTGCACCAGCAGCGGCGGCAGACCGGTGAGATCGGCAAAAAGCGGCGAGGCGAAGGGATCGCTGACATCGCCGTCCTTGCCGAGATAGTTCTTCGCCAGCGCCAGGATCATTGCGCGCTGGTGGATCGGATCGGCCTCGGCCCGGCTCTGATAGCTCGCGCCGCTCGCGGTGAGATCGGTCCAGGGTGACATCAGCGCGCCGGCGGCGGGCAGCGGCAAACCGCGGTCGCGCGCCGCCAGCATCGTGCACAGCACGAGATTGCCGCCGGCCGAATCCCCGGCGAAGGCGATATCCGCCGGATCCAGCCCCTGATGGCGCAGATACTGATAGGCAATCAGCGCATCCTCCAGCGCCGCCGGAAAGCGATGCTCCGGCGCCAGCCGGTAATTGATCGAGAGCACGCGGCAGCCGGATGCATCGGCAATCCGTGCGGCCAGGTCGCGATGCGACGCGACCGAGCCGATGCGGAAACCGCCGCCGTGAAAATAGAGGCTCGCCTTGTCGCGAGGCGCGTCTGTCGGCACGAGCCATTCGCCGTCGACCTCGCCGGTCGAGACCGGCTGGCACGTCACCGGCACCGAGCAGCCGGCAAAGGCGGCGTCCCAGTCGTCGCGCATCTGCGCCACCGATGTATCGCGGGTCCAGCCGCGATAGATCGCGCGCAAGCGCTCGATCGCGCGATCGACCGGCGTGATTGCGATATCGTCGTCCGCGCTGCCCATTTCAGCCGCCGATGCCCATGCCGCCGGAAACGCCGAGCGTCTCTCCGGTGATATAGGCGGCCTGATCGGAAGCCAGGAACAGCACGGCGGCCGCGACCTCCTCCGGCTCGCCGAGGCGGCCGAGCAGCGTTGCGCCGGTCATTGCCTGCAGGATCCTGTCGCCGCCCTTGGCCACGGCCTGCTCCAGCATCGGCGTGCGGATCGGTCCCGGCGCGATCGCGTTCGCGGTGATGCCATAGCGTGCATTTTCCCGCGCGATGCTCCGGGTGAACGAGATCACGCCGCCCTTGGCCGCCGAGTAGACGGCACCGCCCTTTGAGCCGAGCCGAGCCGCTTCCGAGGTGACGTTGATGATGCGACCAAAGCGCGCCGCCTGCATCGCCGGCAGCGCGGCGTGGGTGCAGGCCAACACCGAGGTGAGATTGACCGCGATCAGCCGCGCCCAATCCTCCGCCGTGGTATCGGTGAAGAAAACGTGCTGATCGACGCCGGCATTGTTGACGACAATGTCGAATGGGCCATCCTGCGCCATCACGGCTTGCACGGCCGTGGCATCGCTGACGTCGAGACCTGCGACCGCTGCACCCGTCTCGCGCGCCAGCTCCGAGGCCGCGGCGACGTCGAGATCGGCGATCACGACCCTGGCGCCTGCGCCGGCAAAACTGCGAACAATCGCGGCGCCGATGCCACGCGCGCCGCCGGAGACGAAGGCGCGGCGGCCATCGAGACGTCCGAATGGCAAGGTCGCCACCTCATCGCCCCGTGAATACGGGCTGGCGCCGCTCGATCACCGCGGCGAGCCCTTCGCGTGCATCGGCCATCCCCGAGAGTTCGGCGACGGTGCGCGCCTCTTCCGACAGGCACTGCTCGATGCTGGTCCCGGTGCCGGCCCAGACCAGCCGCTTGGTCGCCGCCAGCGCCTTCGGCGCGCCGGCCGCAAGCTCGCGCGCCAGCGCGAGCGATGCCTCGGCAAGCTCGGCATCGGGCACGACCTTGCTGACGATGCCCATCTGCAACGCTTCGGCCGCCGGGATTACCGGATTGGTCAGCAGGATCGACATCGCCCGCCGCAAGCCAACCAGCCGCGACAGCGTGACGGAGACGCCGGCATCCGGCGCCATCGCCACCCGCGTCGCGCCGGCGAGGAATTTTGCCGATTCCGCCGCGATCACGATGTCGGAGGCGCAGACCAGGCCGAAGCCGCCGCCGCCCGCCGCAAAGCCCTGCACCGATGATATGACCGGCGCCTCCAGCCGCAGCAGCCCGGTCACCGCATTCTGCAGATACGCGGTGGCCTGCCGGATATAGTCCGGCAGCTTCTCGCCCTTGGAGGCAAAGGCGCGGACGTCGCCGCCGGCGCAGAAGTTCGTGCCCTCGCCGCTCAGCAGCACGACGCGCAGATCCGGATGACCATGACAGACCATGATGGCGTCGCACAGGGCGCGGAGCAGCTCGGCGCTCATGCCGTTGGCCGAATCAGGGCGGTTGAGCCGCAGCCGCGCGATGCCGTCGGTGATGTCGAGCAGGACGGGGCCCTTGTCGATCATGGCGAGACCTTTCCTAGACCAGGAATGACAGCGTGTAGATCGCCTTGTCGTTGTTGACGAGGATGACCTTCTTGGCGGCCATCCGCAATTCGCCATCGACATGGCGCAGCCGGTATTCATTGCGTGCCGCCCACAGCGTGTCGTCACGCAGGCTCGACTCGAAAATGAGACTGTTGCTGGCGACCGCGATGTCGCCGTCGTCAGGCTGCTCGTCCATCAATTCGATGTTGGAGATCAGCCGGCGCAGGTTCGACTGCGGCGTCTGGGTAAAGTGCTTGCCGGTCATCAGCTGCCGGACCCGCAGCGCGATCCGCGAGCGGTTGTCGTAGATGATCGACATCTGCCGTTCCGGATCGATGTCGGCGCCGTTGGCCGGCACCCAATAGACGCCGTCGTCGGTCCAGAGCTTTTCCCAGGCCTCGTATTGATGCTCGTCCTGCAACCGCGCCTCGCGATAGAGGAAGGCGGTGATGGCGCTCATCAACGTGGCGCTGCTCTCGCGCGACAGCATCAGTCAGGCTCCATCAGCTTGCGATAATGGGTCCAGATCCCGCGCGACGGCACCTCGTCGGTGACGTGCCCGACCGTGAAGCCGAGCTCGTCCTGCCGCTGGCGCTTCTCGCCGCGGCCGAGGAAGATCCATTCCGGATTGCGCGCCAGCACGCCGCGATGGCAGCGCTCGTACATTTCGGAATCGTCCGCGAGCAGGAAGCCGGCCGGGCCGACCGAGCCCATGGTCTGCTGGCGCAGCCTTCGGTTCAGATCGGGCGCGCCCTTGAACTGCAACGCGGTGACGTGCTGCACGCTGTCGTCGACGCCGAGCGGCTGGATCACGAACATCTGAATCTCGGCGATGAACAGGTTCGGGAAGATCATCACATGCGGCGTGCCGTCGATCATGATCTCACGCGCCGCGGTGTCGCCATGGGCGGCCTTCATGCGCGCGGTGTAGTCCGGCAGCCGTTCTTCGCTGGTGCCGAACCAGCTCATCGGTGCATCGCGCTTGCGGAACTCGGGCCGCAGGTCGATCTCGGTATGGCCGTTGCCATAGTCGCGCGTCAGCGCGGTCGAGGCGCCGCCGTAGAGCTTGCCGATCATGCTGTCGGCGACGCCGAAGATCGAGGTGTGCACGAAGGCCGGGTGATAGCCGTCGCACTCGTTCTCCAGGATGAACTTCCAGTTCGCCTTGACGCGATGCTTGAGAAAACCCGCCGTGATCTCGACCTCGCCCTCCGGCGAGGTACGCACCAGGCGATCGATGGTCTCGGCCGCGCCTCCGAGATGCTCCTTCAGCGTCGGGCCGTCGGCTGCGAACGAGCCGAACACGAAGCCGCGATAGGAGGCGACGCGCGTCACCCGACCGAGCGCGAGCTGCGACTTGTCCTGCCCTTCATATCCGTCCGGGAAGGCATAGCCGACCAGGCGGCCGTCATTGGCGAAGGTCCAGGAATGGAACGGACAGGTGAATGAGCGCGCATTGCCGCGCTCGTAGGAGCAGACCTGGTTGCCGCGATGCGAGCAGCGATTGAGCAGCAGATTGACCTTGCCCTGCTCGTCGCGCGTCATGATCACGGATTGCGGGCCGATCGACTTGACGACGTAGTCGTTGGCGTTCGGCACCTCGCTCTCGTGCCCGACATAGACCCAGGTCCGGTACCAGATGTTCTTGAGCTCGGCCTCGAAGATCTCGGGATCGGTATAGAGCGATCCGTGCACCCGGTCGGGCCGGATCAACCGTTCCCATGGCGAGGCGTCGGTCATCATGTTCATCGTTCCGTCTCCCTCGCCGACCGCCTGCAGCGGTTGCCTTCACCGATCGTCAATAATAATCCGAACGACCGTTCGGTGAATTAATAGCACGGGCACCGCGGGCCGGCAAGCTTCTTTCCCGGCGCTACCAATGAATCCCGGAACACTGCGCAAAGATGCAATTCCGGGTAGCCGGCGATGCGACGGGCTCAGTCCTGCGCCGCGCCACCGTCGCGTTCGCCGCCTGCGATCTGCTGCAGCATCGACTTCGGCGTTGTCGCGAGCTCGATCTTCAGCTGGTCGCAGGTCGCCCGCCGCAGCAGGCGTTCGATCTCGGTCGCGGCATTGCGATTGGCCACACGCGCGCCCTCGCCGGTCGCCCAGAGCAGAAGCTGCCCGAGCCGACGGTCGCCATCGTCGCGCAGCGCCTCGATCGCGGCAGCGTCGGACGGGTCGCTCGGGATGCGCGGCGTCGCTGGAATCTCCGGATGCGTCATGCCGTCAGCCAATCGTTTGACCGTGGCAAAAGTATCGTCCTGCAGCCGCACCTGCTCGAGCAGCGGCCCGGCCTTCCAGTCGGCGGCGAGCTTCATACTGTTCAGCGCGTAGATCGCGGAGAACACCTGGCCGCGGACGAAATCATCGCTGCTGTTCGGCACGACATGGCTCTGCAGCGCATCGATGATGCCGTCGATCAACCGCTCGAAGGATGCACTCATGCCGCGGCCTCCAATGCGCGCTCGAAGGCCCGCACGATCGAGGGCATCTGGCTTGCCATCACCGCAAGCCGCATGTCGTTGAAACGATCGACCTCGAAGGCGCGCACCGCGCACATCTGGATCGCGGCCGCCTGATACAGCGCATAGGCCTCATAAAAGGCGAGACTCTTGTCCGAGACGGCAATGCCGGAGGCACGCTGATAGAGATCGATCACCTCCGCGCGCTCGAGCACGCCATAGAGCTTGCGGCTCCTGGCGTTGAAGGTCGGCATCATCGCCCAGGCCAGATCCTCGTGGGGATCGCCGAGGTGCGTGAGCTCCCAATCAAGGATGGCGGTGATCCGCCCCTGGTGCTCGATGAAGTTTCCGATCCGGTAGTCGCCATGCACAATGGTACGGCGCGGCGGCTGCGGACAATTGTCGCGCAGCCAGCGCCCGCCCCAATCAAGCAGCGGATAATAGCGCGCAGTGGGACGCGCGAGAGAGGCGCGCCAGCCGGCGATCGCACGCAGCTCGGCGCGTTCCCCGCCCTGCTGCAGCGAAGCGAATGGTGTCGCGCCTGGGTCGATCCGGTGCAGCGACGCGAGGATCTCGACGAATTGCCGGGCGATCTCGCGCTTGTGGTCGACATCAAGCCCGCTCGCCGCCCAGGGCGTAGGAACATCGCCCTCGACATGCGCGCAGATGAAGAAAGGAAAGCCGATCTCGGCGCCATCCTGCTCTGATGACACCAACGTCGGCACCGGTACGCCGCTGCCGGCCAGCGACTGCAGCGCATAAACCTGGGGCAGCACCGAGTAAGGCGCAAAGAGCCCGCTCGGTGGACCGACGCGCAGGATCAGTTTGCGGTCACCTTCAGCCGCAGTGCGCGCCACGAACGCATAGGTAATCCAGGAGAAACCCGATGATTTGCGGCCGAAGCCGACAATCTCCGTCCGGCTCCCGGATATCCGCGACAAATGCCGCGCGAGTGCTGGCCGCACCGCGTCGTCATTGACCACGACCGGGCGAACAGGCGCCGGCACATCACGCGGCACATCTTGATCGGATCGTTTCGCAGCCTCCGGCATCAATTGACCGACCTCGTATAGCCTTGCCACTTTTCCTCGCGCAGCGCCGACTTCATGATCTTGCCGGAGCCGGTCAGCGGCAATGGCTCGAGGCGGATATCGACAGAACGCGGGCACTTGTAACCGGCGATCAAGGTGCGGCAGTGCGCGATCACCATTTCGGAATCGAGACTCCTACCGTCCTTCGGCACGACGATCGCATGTACCGCCTCGCCCCATTGCGGATCGGGCACCGCGATAACGGCGCATTCCTTGACGTGCTCGTGCTGGAAGATGGCGTTCTCCACCTCGCCGGAATAGACGTTCTCGCCGCCAGAGACGATCATGTCCTTCAGTCGGTCGACGATATAGACAAACCCGTCCTCGTCCATCCAGGCGCCGTCGCCGGTGTACAGCCAGCCGTTGCGCAGCACGCGCGCGCTTTCCTCGGGCTTGCGCCAGTATCCGAGCATCACGCCGGCGCCGCGGATCGCGATCTCGCCGACGGTGCCGCGCGGAACTTCGTTGCCCGCGGGATCGATGATGCGGATTTCGACGCCGGGCGCCGCCCGTCCCGCCGATTTGCGCTTGCCCGCCAGCGGCCCTTCCAGCGCGTGGTACTCCCAAGGCAGGATCGTCGCCAGCGCCGCGCTCTCGGTCATGCCGTAGCCCTGATGGAAACGCCAGCTCGGCAGCACGCGCATCAGCTTGACCAGCAGCGCATCCGGCATCGGCGACGCGCCATATTCGCAATCCCTCACGCTGCTCAGATCATACGTGCCGAAGGACGGATGATTAAGCATCATGTTGAGCATGGTCGGCACGAACAGGCAGTAATCCACCTTGTGCTCGGCGATGGTCTTCATCGCGAGCTCGGGCTCGAATTTCGCGATGGTCACGTGCGTGCCACCGACCAGGGTCAGCGCGATCATCGGCGAGGTGCCCGCCAGGTGGAACATGCCGGCCGAGTGCAGATACCGCGTGTCTTCGCGGAAACGGAGCGCATAGATCCAGACCAGCGATTCATAGATGATGTTGGCGTGCGACAGCATCACGCCCTTGGGAAATCCGGTGGTGCCGCCGGTGTAGAAGATGCCGGCGAGATCGTTGTAGGCGCCGGACGCATCCGCGATCGGCGCGTTCGCAACAAGCTCATCATAACCCTGCATGCCGTCGGGGACCGGTCCCTCGTCCAGATAGACCATCGCGGTGAGTGATTTTGCACCACGCAGCGCCGACGCGATTTCGGCGAAGGTCTTGTCGACCAGCAACAGCTTTGGCGTGGAATCGTCGATCGCATAGGCGTTCTCGGCAACTGCCCAGCGCGTGTTAAGCGGCACCGCGACCGCGCCCGCCCAGGCGATGGCATAGAGCGCCTCGATATAGAGGTCACTGTTGTGCGCGAGGATAGCGACACGGTCGCCGGCCTCGACGCCGAGCCGCCGCAACCCGCCCGCGGCGCAGGCAACGCGCCGGCCGATCTCCTTCCAACTCCGCGACCGTCCGGCATGGATGGTGCCGGGTGCGTCCTTGCGCAATTGCACCGCCGCGATCAGCGCCTGCGTCAGCTTCATGTTTCCTCCTCAACCGCCATGCGACCGCGCACGCGCGCGGATGTTTCCGTCACGCGTGAAGCCGATACGCCGCCCGGAGATTCCAGTTGATAATCCGGACAGACGGTCTATTATTACACAGCCGATGCGAAGGGTAAAGCCTTTGAAGGCTTCCATCGCCGGATCAACCAGCCCCGCAAAAGAGGGCGTCATGGGAGGGGAAGATGCGGAAGCCAATCGTCACGCTTGCGGTGTGGGCGTTCGCGCTCACCGGCGCGCTCGGAACTGCGAACGCCCAGAAGGCCTATGGCCCCGGGGTCAGTGACAGCGAGATCCTGCTCGGCGCCAACGCGCCCTACAGCGGACCGGCATCGATCTATGCGAGCTTCCCGAAAACCATGCTCGCCTATTTCACGATGCTGAACGAGAAAGGCGGCATCAATGGCCGCCGCATCAACTTCCTGACCCGCGACGACGCCTATAGCCCGCCCAAGACCGTCGAGGTGACGCGCGCGCTGGTCGAGAACGACAAGGTGCTCGCGATCATGGCGCCGTTCGGCACGCCGACCAACGCCGCGATCCAGAAATATCTCAACAGCAATGGCGTTCCGCATCTCTTGGTGCAGAGCGGCGGCACCCGCTGGAACGATCCCAAGCAGTTCCCCTGGACGACGCCCTACTCGCCGACCTACGTCAACGAGTCCCGGATCATCGCGCGCTACGTGCTGCGCGAGAAGCCGGATGCCAGGATCGGCGTGCTGCTGCAGGCCGACGACATCGGCAAGGATTTCGTGCTCGGCCTGAAGGAGGGGCTCGGCGCCAGGACCGACACCATGATCGTCAAGGAGGCGATGTATCAGTCGACCGAGCCCACGATCGATTCCCAGATCGTGAACCTGAAGGCATCAGGCGCCGATACCATCCTGATCGCCGCGCAAAACAAATTCGCCTCGATGGCGATCCGCAAGATCCACGAGCTCGGCTGGAAGCCGCTGATCTTCCTCGGCTCGACCGCGAATTCGATCGCCGGCGTGCTGGTGCCGGCGGGCATCGAGGCCTCGACCGGCATCCTGACCACGACCTCCTACAAGACACCGAACGATCCGGCCTGGGCTAATGACAAGGGCATGACCGACTATCTCGCCTTCGCCGCGAAATATATGCCGGGGATGGACCCGAACGACGTGATCGCGGTGACCGGCTACACCACGGCCCAGCTCGGCGCCATCATCCTGCAGCGCTGCGGCGACAATCTAACGCGCGAGAACGTGCTGAAGCAGGCCACCAACCTCAGCGGCATCGAGCTGCCGATGCTGCTTCCGGGCATCACGATCCAGACCACGCCGCAGGACTACGCAGCGATCACCGAGCGCCGTTTCGCCCGCTTCGACGGCAAGACTTGGGTGCTGTTCGGCGACATCGTGGGCGCCGGCCCGGCCAAGGACTGATCCCGCGCTACCCATCCGACCGAACCGGCTCAAACACAAGGACAAGAACAATGCTGACAGCCCAGGACGATCTCATCGGCCACCAGACGCCGCAACCGTTTGCCAGGGCAGGCGGCGGCGATGTCAGGTTCACCGAGCGCTACTGGTACACCGCGCATCCGATCGACGGCAGCGAACTGCTGATCGACATCGGGCTCGGCTATTACCCGAACCGCAAAGTGATGGACGGCTTTGCCGGCATCACCATCGGCCGCCGCCAGCACAATTTCCGCGCCTCGCGCCGGCTCGGGACCCGTCCGCTGGACACGGAAGTCGGCGGGCTCAGGATCGAGATCGTCGAGGGTAACAGCCTGCATAGGATCTCGCTCGCCGACAATCCGTCCGGCATCAGCTTCGCGCTCGAATTCAAGGCGAGCTTTCCGGCGGCGCAGGAGAAGCAGAATTTCCGCGAGCGCAACGGTGTCGTCGAGGAAGACCTCGCGCGCGTCTCGCAATTCGGCCGCTGGCGCGGCTGGATCGTCGCCGACGGCAAGCGTTACGAGATCGAGCCCGAGCTGTGGTGGGGGCAGCGCGACCGCTCCTGGGGCCTGCGCTCCGAGATGCGCACCGACGAGACCAGGCCGCCGGTCGCGACCCATCGCAATTTCTTCTGGACCTGGTCGATGTTCCAGTTCCCGGAGTCGGCGCTGTCGATCTTCATCAAGGAGCGCACGCCGGGCAAGCCGCATTACCTCTCGGGCACCGAGTTCCGCCGCGAGGCCGACGGATCGGTGTCGCATCGCGAAGTTACCTCGGTCGAGCATGCGATCGAATGGGCCAATGATCCGCTCGGCCAGACCATCGCTGTGGCCGACTTCACCTTCACTTTCGATCGCGGCGAGCCGCGCCAGGTCAGGATGCACGGGCTACCGACCCGGTTCTATCTCAAGGCCGGCATGTATGGCGGCCTGCAAGGCTGGACCCATGGCGATGACCGCGGCGAGAACCATGCCGCGCACGACATCTGGAACCTCGACGACGCCACGACACGCACCATCGCACGCACGCTGTCGGACCATGTCGTCCGGCTCGAAAGCGGCAACGAGACCGGATTTGGCATCAGCGAATACGGCGTTGCCGCCGGCTATCCGCTCTATCCGGGCCCGCAGAAATTCCCGGCGATGTGATGGACGGGCAAGGCGTGCGCGCCGCGGAGGGCAACGAGGCCCGGTGCGATCAATGGGACAACCGGGCGGCCGAGGCGCTGGTCTCGCTCGAGACCGTCGCACCGCTCCGCTACCGCAGCCGGTTCGGCGACGGCAATCTCAACGGCCGTTCCTATGGCGGCCAGATCCTTGGCCAGGCGATGATGGCCGCGACCCTCAGCGCGCCCGAAGATCGTCCCGCCGCGATGCTGCAGCTCCTGTTCCTGCGCGGTGCCGATCCCGGCCGCCGCATCACGTTCGACGCGCAGGTCCTGCAGGACGGCAAGCGATTCTCCTCCCGCCATATCGTCGGCGCGCAAGGCGACGGGCGTAGCGTGCTCAGCGCGCAGGCCACATTCTGCGCGCCGCAGCCGGGCCCGCGGCACGCGGTGCCGTTCGCACGATCGGAGGATCCCGAAAGCCTGCCCGATCTGAGCATGATCCCCGATGCACTGATGGCGCAGTTGCGGCCGCTCGGTCCTTATTCCCAGCACATCAAGCCCAGCATGGATTTCCGCATCCCCGAGATCGAACGTCAGCTTTCGGCCGCGACGGCAGAGCCGCGCCTGCGCTTCTGGATCAGATCCAGGCAACCGCTCGCCGCCGGTTCCCGTGCCCAGGCCGCGGTGTTCGCCTATCTCTCGGACTGGTGGCTCAACTTCTCCAGCGTCGGCGGCCATCTCGACGCCTTGCAGGCGCGTGCGCCGCTCTATCTGTCGAGCCTCAACCATTGCATCTGGTTTCATCGCGCATTTTCGCCGGACGCCTGGATGCATGTCGAAACCGAGAGCCCGTGCGCGGATGGCGGCCGCGGGCTGTCGATCGCGCGCGTCCACGACCGTGACGGCGCGATGCTCGCCACCGCGATCCAAGAGACGCTGATGGTCCATCCAGAAGGCGACGCGTAGACGCCACGACGGTTGAGCTGATGCCGCGATCGCGGCTTAGTTGCAGTGACGAGCTATAGCAAGTTCCACCCGGTGTTGAATCTTGGCAACACCGGCCAACAAAATGAACAAACGTTCAGCTTAGCTCGATCGCGACCACGACTGTGCCGCATCCCTGTCAAATCCTGCCTGCGGGTGGCACAACAAAAACACTTTGGGGAAAACCTACATGCAGCAGGCACCGCTGGCCGCACGGAGTGCGGAATCGTCTGGATATGTTCTGTACTTCCAGCTCGCCAGCAACGGCACGAGACGCGCGTGCAGTCTGACGATCCAGGCGGAAAGCGCCAACGAGGCGGCGCGGATCTTTCGCGAGAACTGGGGCACGATCGAATCGATGGCCCGCGACGGCGTCAGCACGGGAATGGTCGGCTCTGCACCGGTCAGCCTGGCGATGTCGTGAGGCGCATCGCGCGGCATACGGCGAACCATACACCTGAGATGTGACAGGACGACGGCTGCAGCCTCAGGCAACGATCGCACGGCCATCTGACGCGCAGACGCGACAAGCAAGTTACGGGATTCAGGGCTCGCGCACACGCGCGGGCCCTGTCGCGTCTTAGAACGATTCAAATCCATTCCTGTTAGAGAGATTCAAGTTTGCTCCGGTTCTTTTCGCGCGCGCCGACTGCTAGAGGCGCGGCGTGACCAAGTGCGCGTGAATCGGAAGTCCAAGAGTGCCTGTGAATGCTGGTGGCCGGGTTGTCGGCGACCGTCGAAATGCCGCCGACAAGGGCCGCACCCATTTGCTGATCGGCGCAGCATTCCTGCTCGCCGATGTCGCCTCCGCGGCAACTCCGGCAAACGCCCAATCGAGCGTCCCGTTGCCGCCTGTTTCGGTCGACCAGCCGACGCAGAAGCGCAAGCCGGCCGCCGCCGCGGCAAAGCCGGCGCAGCGAACGCAGGCGGCCGCCACGGCACGGCAGCGCGGCCGGAATGCCCAACCGGCGCCGCCGACACCGGCGGAGCGCGCAGCAGCTGCCGCCGCGGTGCTCAACGAAGCCAAGCTCCACTATCGCGCGATGCCGAGCTCAACCACGCTGCGCAGCGGCGCCTCGCCGCTGGACACCTCGCAGACGGTCAACGTCGTGCCCGAGCAGGTGCTGAAGGATCAGCTGCCGCGCAACCTCGATGACGCGCTGGCCAATGTCAGCGGCGTCACCCAGGCCAATACGCTCGCCGGCACCCAGGATGCGGTGATGCGCCGTGGCTTCGGCGACAACCGCGACGGCTCGATCATGCGCAACGGCATGCCGCTGGTGCAGGGCCGCAGCCTCAACGCCGCGGTCGAAAGCGTCGAGGTGCTGAAGGGCCCGGCGTCGCTGCTCTATGGCATCATGGATCCCGGCGGCATCGTCAACACGATCAGCAAGCGCCCCGAGCTCTATCAGCACGGTTCGGTGACCCTGCTCGGCTCGACTTACGCCAACTCCAGGACCGGAGCCGACGGCACCATCGACATCACCGGCCCGATCGGCGATCGCGGCCTCGCCTATCGCTTCATCGGTTATGGCGTGAGCGAGGACTACTGGCGCAATTTCGGGCGCCAACGCGAAATGCTGGTCGCGCCGTCGCTGGCCTGGTACGGCGAAAACACCACCGTCCAGCTCAACTACGAGCACCGCGAATTCATCACGCCGTTCGACCGCGGCACCGCATTCGATTCCCTGACCAAGGCGCCGCTGGCGATCCCGGCGACGCGCCGGCTCGACGAGCCCTTCAACAACATGTGGGGCACCTCCGACCTGATGCAGGCCTCGGTCGAGCACCGGTTGAACCAGGACTGGAAGCTGTTCGCGGCCTACAGCTACAACACCGAAACCTTCAGCGCCAACCAGCTCCGCATCACCGGCGTCAACGCCAAGACCGGCGTCGAGACCCGGAGCAATGACGGCACCTGGGGCTCGCTCAGCAATGCCAGCTACGGCACCTCCTATTTGCAGGGCAATGTCTGGCTCGGCGATATGCGCAACGAAGTGCTGTTCGGCGGCGACGGCCAGTACCGCACGATCTATCGCGACAACCTGATCCGGCAGGCGACCCCGAGCTTCAACTTCTACAATCCGGTCTATGGACTGATCACGCCGGGGACGACGGTGTCCGCCGCCGACAGCGCCCAGACCGACAAGCTCGGCCAGTGGTCGTTGTTCTTCCAGGACACGCTGCATCTGACCGAGCGCTTCGCGCTGGTCGGCGGTGTGCGCTACATGGATTACGACCAGCTCGCCGGCAAGGGCCGCCCGTTCGTCACCAATACCAATGTCTCGGCCGACAAGGTGCTGCCGCTCGGCGGCGCCATCTTCAAGCTCACCGACCAGGTCTCGCTCTATGCGAGCTACACGCAATCGCTGAAGCCCACCTCGACCATCGCGCCGCTTACCGGCGGCGTCGTGATCGGCTCCAACATCGCGCCCGAAGAGGGCACCCAGTGGGAGACCGGCGTCAAGTTCGACTTCAACAAACGGATCTCCGGCACGCTTGCGCTCTACGACATCGACAAGAAGAACGTGCTGGTTTCGCAGCTTAACTCCACGACTGGCATCGTCGAGTACCGTACGGCAGGCAAGGTTCGCTCGCGCGGCGTCGAACTCGACGTCACCGGCAGGCTGACTGACAGCTGGAGCATGATCGGCAGCTATGGCTATACCGACGCACGCGTAACCGAGGATCCGACGCTCGCCGGCAACGCCCTGCAGAACGTCGCGCTGAACACCGCCTCGCTCTATTTGGTCTATGATTTCGGCACCACCCTGCCTGGCCGGCTTCGCCTCGGCGGCGGCGCGCGCTATGTCGGCGACCGGCCCGGCGATGCCGCGAACAGCTTCGTGCTGCCGGCCTACACGGTCGCGGACGTGTTTGCGACCTACGAGACCAAGGTCCAGTCGTTCCCGGTCATCTACCAGCTCAACGTCAAGAACTTGTTCGACACGGTCTACTACCCTTCAGCCAACAGCATCCTGACGGTCGCGATGGGCGACGCGCAGCGTTTCTCGCTCTCGGCGACGGTGAAATTCTGATGAGTGACGTTCGGCGCCCGATCAAGGCCGCACTGCTTCAGGTCCATTCCCTGGTTGGTCTTGTGCTGGCGCTGCTGTGGGCCGTGGTCGGCCTCACCGGCGCGACGATGGCCTTTGAGGATGAGATCGAGGCCAGCCTGAACAGCCACATCATGCGCGTCGAGGCCAGCGCGGCCCGGCGGCTCACGCCGGATGAGTTGATCGCGCGGCTAGCGGCGGCGGGCGATTTCGGCAAGGTCACGGCCGTGACGATGGTCAGCGATCCATCGGCCGCGGCCCGCATCCGTTTCGCTCGCAGCGAAGGCGGCACGCGGCCGTCCTCGGTCTATGTCGACCCCTACGATGGACACGTGCTCGGCTCGCCGCGCGGCGAGGACTTTTTCGCAACCGTCCGCAAGCTGCATCGCTGGCTGCTGTTGCCGGGCGACGGCAACGGCATCGGGCGCAAGATCACCGGGTCAGCCGCGATCTGCCTGATCGTGATGCTGATCACCGGCCTCGTGCTGCGCTGGCCGCGTCGTGCGCGTAGCGTGAAGATGTGGCTGAAGCCGAATCTGGGACTGCGCGGCCGCGGCCTGCATCGCTCGCTGCACGCCGTGATCGGGACCTGGGTGCTGCCGGTCTATCTGGTAATGACGCTGACCGGCCTGTGGTATTCGTTCGAATGGTACAAGGCCGGCGCCAACTGGCTGTTCGCGCGGCCTCAGGCCACGGCAAACGCGATGCAGTCCAAGCCGCCGCGCGGCACGGCGGCTGCCGAAAGCAAGAGTGAAGCCAAGACTGAAGCGAAGTCTGAAACGAAGGCCGAGGCAAAGCCGCTTGCCTTCGATCGCGTCTGGTCGGCGTTCCTGCAGCAGGAGAACAACAGTTACGGAAGGGCCCTCCTGACCCTGCCGGCCGGCGCGGGCACGACGGTGCGCGTGCGGTCATGCCCGCGGGACTCGTCGCGCGAGGCCGTGCGTGACGAATTCCGTATCGATGCCCTCACCGGCCGCGTCATCTCATCGGATCGCTACGCCGACAAGACGTTTGGTGAACGCGTCCTCGCCAGCGTGCTCGACATCCACCGCGGCGCCATCCTGGGATGGCCCGGCAAGCTCGCCTTCATGCTGGCCGCCGCCATGATGCCGCTGTTTGCCGTGACCGGCCTCCTGCTTTATCTGTCGCGCCGCAGGCACCGGCGCTTGGCGCCGCCGCCGGTCGGCCACCTCGTTCCCGGTGAATGAAGCCGTTTCAGCAAATTGTCGATCGGCCGAAATCGCACGCCGCGAGCCGCGCACGTAACTCGGCGTCGGTTTCGGCCGCGAGCTCAAGCAATCCACGGTAGGGATCGCCCGATATCCCGAGCACGGCAGCGAACGCAGGCTCGGTCTTGAGACCGCCTGCCCTCAATTCGCTGACGGCTCGCCGCAGCCGTCCATCATCAAGGGCAAGGAGCCGCCGTTCGACCTCGAAGTGGATCCAGCCTCGCTGCTGCTCCACCGGATATTGATCACCGAACAGTTCGAACGGCCAGCCGTCGCACACAAAGCGGGCAATTACCGGCCGCGTCCCCGAGGTCCACCGGAAGAGGACGAAATCATCGCACGCTTGATAGTGAGCCCAAACGATGTCCGCGAATGCGTTCGGGTCGGACGCATGGCAGACGATATCGATGTCGCTGCCGGGCACAGCAAGGCCGAGCGGCAGCGTTCCGACGATACGGGGATCGAACGGCTTCAGCAGTTCCATCACGGCGGAGCTAGTGACGGCGGATGCGTAGTGCCCGACACTCATCGCGCGGCATGCCCTCGAGATCGCAGCGACGCATTACCACACACGCGTGCAACGCGCGAACCTCTGCAAATGGACGGGCTTGAGGGGAAGCGGGCCCAAAAACGTTACGGGGCGATCTCGACCGCGTCACCGTGGTCGAAAATCGCCCCGCCGCCGGCGGACAGGCCAGGCTGCTCGCGCGCCAGACCGCCCAGCCGATAGTCGAATGATCCGTTCGATCGATTAGCCGAACTGGTTCATCGTGTTGTGGGCGCCGCCCGCCTTGAGGGCAGCCTCACCGGCGAAGTACTCCTTGTGATCGTCGCCGATGTCGGAGCCCGCCATGTTCTGATGCTTGGCGCAGGCGATGCCCTGGCGGATCTCCGCGCGCTGCACGTTCTTGACGTAGCCAAGCATGCCCTGCTCGCCGAAATACTCCTTCGCGAGATTGTCGGTCGACAGCGCCGCCGTGTGATAGGTCGGCAACGTGATCAGATGGTGGAAGATGCCGGCGCGCTTGGCCGAATCCGCTTGGAAGGTACGGATGCGCTCGTCGGCTTCGATCGCCAGCGGCGTCTCGTCGTATTCCGGCTTCATCAGCTCGGCACGGTTGTACTTGCTGACATCCTGGCCGGCTTCCTTCATCGCGTCATAGACCTGCCAACGGAAGTTGATCGTCCAGTTGAACGACGGCGAGTTGTTGTAGGCCAGCTTCGCGTTCGGAATGACCTTGCGGATGCGATCGACCATCGAAGCGATCTGCTCGATATGCGGCTTCTCGGTCTCGATCCACAAGAGGTCGGCGCCGTTCTGCAGCGAGGTGATGCAGTCGAGCACGCAGCGATCCGCACCGGTGCCGGGACGGAACTGGTAGAGGTTGCTGGGCAGACGCTTCGGACGCATCATCTTGCCGTTCTGGTTGATGATGACGTCGCCGTTGCGCGCGTTGGCCGCCGTCACTTCCTCGCAGTCGAGGAAGCTGTTGTACTGATCGCCGAGGTCGCCGGGCTTGTGGCTCACGGCGATCTGCTGGGTCAGGCCGGCACCGAGCGAGTCGGTGCGAGTCACGATGATGCCGTCTTCGACGCCGAGCTCGAGGAACGCATGGCGGCAGGCGCGGATCTTCGCGATGAACACCTCGTGCGGCACGGTGACCTTGCCGTCCTGGTGGCCGCACTGCTTCTCGTCGGAGACCTGGTTCTCGATCTGCAGGGCGCAGGCACCCGCCTCGATCATCTTCTTGGCAAGCAGATAGGTCGCCTCGGCATTGCCGAAGCCGGCGTCGATGTCGGCGATGACGGGCACGACGTGGGTCTGGAAGTTGTCGATCTTCTCGATCAGCGCCTTTTCCTTGGCCTTGTCGCCTTCCTTGCGAGCCGCATCGAGCGCACGGAAGATGTCGTTGAGCTCACGCGAATCCGCCTGACGCAGGAAGGTGTAGAGTTCCTCGATCAGGGCCGGCACCGAGGTCTTCTCATGCATCGACTGGTCCGGCAGCGGGCCGAACTCGGAGCGCAGCGCCGCGATCATCCAGCCGGACAGATACAGATAGCGGCGGTCGGTATTGCCGAAGTGCTTCTTGACCGAGATCAGCTTCTGCTGGGCGATGAAGCCGTGCCAGCAGCCGAGCGACTGGGTGTACTTGGTGCTGTCGGCGTCATAGGCCGCCATGTCGGCGCGCATCAGCGCAGCCGTGTAACGGGCGACATCCAGACCGGTCTTGAAGCGGTTCTGCAGGCGCATCCGCGCCACGGCTTCGGCGGTGACGCCGTTCCAGGTGTCCTTGTTCTTGAGCAGCGCTTCGGCCGCCTCGATCTCGCTCTGATACGAAGCCGGTCCCTGGATGGCCCGGTCGCTGATCCCGCGCGGTTGGAAGTTCATGTCCGTGATCCCTTCGGTGACGAAATAACTGCACCGTTTGTGACGCGCGGCGTCATCGGGAGCTAGACCTGGCGCGGAAAACTTGTCATAACTTACAAGAAACCGATGTATTGTTGTAAGAATCTTACAAACCTTGGATAAGGCGATGGTAACCTCAAGCGCCCGTTCCGTTTTCATGGGTCCACGACTGCGCCGGCTGCGGCGCGACCTCGGGCTGACCCAGGCCGACATGGCCGCCGATCTCGAAATCTCGGCCCCTTATGTGGCGCTGCTGGAACGCAATCAGCGTCCGGTGACGGCCGACATGCTGCTGCGGCTCGCCCGCACCTACAAGATCGATCTGGCCGACCTCGCCGGTGACGGCGGCGCCGATCATACCGCCCGCATGCAGTCCGTCCTGAAGGAGCCGATGTTTGCCGACATCGACATCCCCGCGCTCGAGGTCAGCGACCTCGCGGTCAGTTATCCCGGAATGACCGAGGCGTTCCTGCGCCTCTACACCGCCTACCGCGAAGAGCAGCTGGCGCTTGCAGAGCGACGAGCTCCGGACCTGGCGATCGCTTCACCGGGTCAGGAGAACTTTGACGCCAACGATCCCGTCGCGGAAGTCCGGCGCTTTCTCGCCGCGCGCCGCAACAATTTTGCCAGCCTCGACGATGCCGCCGAGCGGCTCGTCCACGAACCTGCCGGGCCGGCCGGGTTTATCGAGCGGCTTCGGGAGCGGCATAAACTCCAGGTCCGCTATCTGCCGCCGAACGTCATGCTGGGTTCGATCAGGCGACTGGACCTTCATCGCAGACAATTGCTGCTGGAGGACTCGCTCGATACCGCGGGCCTGAATTTTCAGCTGGCCAAGCAACTTGCCTATCTGGAACTGGAAAACGAGATCGGCGCCGCCGTCGAAGCCGGCAAGTTCACGACCAAAAGCGCCGAGCTGCTGGCCCGCCGTGCGCTTGCGGCCTATGCCGCCGCAGCACTCATCATGCCGTATTCCGTGTTCGCGAAAGCGGCCGAGGCGCGCCGCTACGATCTGGAGGCGCTGGCGCGGCAATTCGGCACCAGCTTCGAGCAGATCGCGCACCGCGTCACGACCTTGCAACGGCCGGGCCTGGAGAAGGTCCCGTTCTTCCTGATCCGGGTCGATCCGGCCGGCAACATTTCCAAGCTGCTTGACGGCGCCGGCTTCCCGTTTGCAAAGCACGGCGGCGCATGTCCGCTTTGGTCAGTGCACGATATCTTCAAGACGCCGCGCCAGATCGTCACGCAATGGCTGGAATTGCCCGACGGGCAGCGGTTCTTTTCGATCGCCCGCACCGTGACCGCCGGCGGCGGCGCGTTCGGCGCCATCCGTGTGGAGCGGGCGATCGCGATCGGCTGCGCCGCCGAACATGCCGGCCAGTTGATCTACACGCGCGACGGACAGGGGCCGAACGCCGACGAGCCGACGCCGATCGGCGTCGCATGCCGGGTCTGCCATCGCCCAAGATGCGCGGCGCGGTCGGCGCCGCCGATCGGACGCGAGATTCTTCCCGACGATTTCAGGACCTCGAGCGTTCCGTTCGGGTTCTCGGCTGATTGACGAAGTCGATCACCCCTGCGGCCGGTTCTGGTCGTACAGCACCCGCACGCGGATCGTGCCGTCAATGGCCTTTAAATCGGCCAGGAGTCCCTCGCCCTCGCCGCCGACCACGTCGGTCTCGAGCACGACATAGCCGACTTCCGGATCGGTCTGCAGATATTGCGCCAGGATGTTGATCCCGTGCCGGGAGACCGCATCGTTGACCTGGCGCATGACGCCGGGAACGTTGCGATGAACATGGATGAAACGGGTGCCGGTCGGGCGCGCCGGCAATTGCACCTGCGGAAAATTGACCGCGCCGAAGGTCGATCCGACATCGGAATAATCGATCAGCTTGCGTGCAACCTCGCCGCCGATGCGATCCTGCGCCTCTTCCGTCGAACCGCCGACATGCGGCGTGAGGATGACGTTAGGGAGACCTTGCAGCGGCGAGACAAAGCGCGCCTGGTTCGACACCGGCTCAACCGGAAACACGTCGACCGCGGCACCCGCCAACCGGCCCTCACGCAGTGCGCTCGCCAGCGCATCGAGATCGACCACGGTGCCGCGCGAGTTGTTGATCAGATAGGCCTCAGGCTTCATCAGCTGGAGCTGGGCCGCGCCGATCATGTTGGCGGTGGCCGGCGTCTCCGGCACATGCAGCGATACGACGTCGCTGGCTGCGAGCAACGCGTCGAGCGATTCGGCGGGCTCGGTATTGCCATGGCGGAGCTTGTCGGTCTGATCAAAATAGATCACGCGCATGCCCATGGCTTCGGCGAGGTTCGACAGCTGCGAGCCGATGTTGCCGTAGCCGACGATGCCGAGCGTCTTGCCGCGCACCTCGCGGCTGCCTTCGGCGGACTTGTCCCAGCCGCCGGCATGTGCGGAGACCGAACGCGGAAAGATCCGGCGGAACAGCATCACGATCTCGGCGATGGTCAGCTCCGCCACACTGCGGGTGTTGGAGTACGGCGCGTTGAAGACGGGGATCCCGAGCTTCCGCGCGGCGTCGAGATCGACCTGATTGGTGCCGACCGAAAAGCAGCCGACAACGAGCAATCGGTCGGCAGCCTCCAGGATCTCCGCGGTCAACTGGGTTCGCGAGCGAATTCCCAGCATATGGATGCCCGACAGCGCTTGCCTGAGTTCTCCGGGTCCCAGCGCCTTGGGCAGACGTTGCAGCTCGGTATAGCCGTTCGCCTCGAACATCCGGGCCGCGGATTCGTTCACGCCCTCCAGCAGCAGCACGCGTATTTTGGTCTTGGGAAGCGACAACATCATCGAGATCCGGATTCGTAAGGTTCGGGCAGATTTTGCCACGAGCGCAGTTTCGACGGATCGCGTGATAGCATAGAAAACGATCGGGTCAGAAGCCGCCGTGGACCGCCTGCTCTGCGATTCCCGACAAATCCGCTCGATCCGCGCATCCGGGCGCAGCGCGGGAACCCGTTCAGTCAAAGGTCCTGGCCAATTCGCAAGCCACGTTGCGGCTCCTGGGGCGCTCGAACGCCTGCTCCGGCTCACTGGCCGGAGCTCCATTCGTGCTCAGCTCGGCGCCGAGGATTATTGCCTGGAGCGGCGGTTTCACTCCGCCATTCCGGTGCCGCAAGCCTGCTGCAGTCTCACTGGCAGGAATACCGCCGGCCGTCCTTTGCCTGGAACGTGTTCGACGCCGCATCGTACGAGCGATAGCGCTGGGCGCAGGACGCCGCGTGCTGCTGGGCGGCGGCAGCTTCCTGCTGCGCGGCCGCGTTGGCTGCACCGGCCGCGATGACGCCGCCGATGAGGCCACCGACCAATCCGCCGACGGCAGCGCCGCCGCCATTGTCATAGCACTGCCCGTAACGGCACCAGACCTTCTCGGTCAACGACGGCACTGCCGCCGCAACGCCGGCGCCGTGCTGCAACGGAGCCGAAATGGCGGAGGCCGAAAACACCATGGCACCGGTGGCGGCCATCAAAACAACTTTCGCAAAGCGAGCCCTACGCATCAGATCTCCTCCTTCATTGCTGTGGCGCAGGCCGGCACCTGCATCCCGATTCCCTCGACATGGATGGGCTCGCCTGGTCCCGGACCGGACGACACCCGGACACGCGCGGCCGGTTACAATTCGCGCGTCAGCCTGCTTCACAGATGGGCTCATTGGCCGGCTGCGTTCACGACGCGGCAGAGGTTATCGCCGACGCCTGGAGCCAACTGCCCCGGCGGCAAGCTGAAGGTCGCATCGACGCGGCTACCCTTGCCGTCCTTGCGGACGACGACCTGCAACGTTTGTGGACGGCCGGATCCGGTGGTCTCCTGCTGGGTGGTCAGCGTGCCGAGTTTCTTGTCGACGTTCACACCGACAAAACCCTCCGCCAGAACGGCGCGGGACACCTTGTCGAGGGCGGCACCGGGATTGACCGACGGGAAGATCATCCAGGTCTTGTGCGTCATGCCCGTTACCATCGGAACGCCGGTGCTCTGGACGTGATCTGCGCAACCATCGGCCAGCGCAGGCATGGACGAAAGAACTGTAAGCGCGAGTACGCAAGTAATCCTTGTAAGCATGCTTTCATAACCCGTTTGAGTTGGTCGTGACGATTTAGGCCAAATGGGCTACGAGTCCATGGACGACGTCGCATTCCGGATGGAGGCGTTCGGATTGTGGCTAGGACAGTCGATCGCGAATGCTGTGCATCCGCTGGTGCTCTCGGATGTCGGCGCGGCGGATTGAATCGGAACGTTCGTTCGATGCAGGCGAGCGGATTAGATCAAATGCTAGCTTTCGCGGCTCGATTGCGCGATCTGGATATTCTGTTCGCTATTCGGATATTGAAGAAATTGTGAGAAAGGGCACGCGACCCGAAATCACCAAAGCTGTGCTAGTGTGGTGATGCGGTCCATGCGTGCGGGCGGACGCCCCTGAACAGCGGAAAACCGGTCTGATGGATCGGGCAATCCGCGAAACAGCAATCATCCGATGGTTGGGATTTGATGGTCGAAGACGTACTCGCTGCACCTCCCGCGCGATCGGGATCTTCGTTTGAAGAACTCCTTGAAATGCTCCACCCCCACGGGATCAATGCGCATTCCTCGCCGCGCCCCGACGAATCGTTTCGCTGGCATGCGGATATAGCCATCGGCGCGGAAATTGATGTCGTACGGGCCGATCTGTCGGCCGGTTGGGATTGGCGCTATTCGTACGAGAATTCTGCCGGAGAGCTCGCAATAAGCCTGCTGAATGCCGGCCAGGCCGAAATGCTCATTGCAGGAAAGAGCATCCAGCGGACCCCCTCCGACATCGCCATCGTGCCCCTTCCGACGATGCAGGCGCAGCGGGTCGAAGCGGTCGATGGACGATACTCAAGTGTCACGCTCACCTTGCATACGGGCGTAGTTACCAAGGTGCTGTCTGCAACGTTCGGGAGCACGGCGCTGGAAGATCTCAATCTGACGCCGATCGTCGACTTGTCGACCGGCATTGGACAGACGCTTCTTCAGCTTGTCCGCACGAGCACCACCGGTTTGTATGACGGGATCCTGGTACGCTCTCCGAAAGCCAGCGCGCTGCTATCGGAAGCAGCGATACAGCTCATCCTTGAGAACGTTCCTCATCGGTTGACGGACCGGTTGAGCCGCCACCCGCTGGATGCGCCGCCGCGCTACATTCGCCGTGCGGTCGAGTATATGCGGGCCAATCCGCATCTGCCGCTGACGATATCGGATATTGCCGCAACGGTTGGGGTCAGCAGCCGGTTGCTGCAATTGGGCTTCCGCAAAACCCACGGCACGACGCCGGTCGCCTATTTGCGGCAAATTCGGCTTGAGGCCATCCACGATGAGCTGTCGCGACCGGAGAACATGCTTCCGGTTAGCGAAGTTGCCCTGAAGTGGGGCTTTACGCATATGGGCCGTTTCGCGGCGGTGTACCGCTCGGCCTTCGGCCTGTATCCGTCCGATACGGTCCGGCGCGCGCGAGGTTTCTTAAGCTAGGCAGGCGGTTGTCGAGCCAGGCTGCGGCGGATCAGCAAATAGCCGTCCCAGACGCCTTGTCGAACAAGTGCGTTCGCTCAAGATCGAGCGCGACGTCGATGACATGATCCGGTTCCGCGGCGACGCCGACCGGCATTTGCGCCGTGAACGCGAATGGGCCGACGGTCCCGATCACCAGCGTGTGCGGCCCGAGCGGCTCGACGTCTTTCACAAGGATCCGGACGGAAGAGCCCGCCGGCGCGTCTTGCCGCAACACATGGTCGGGCCTGACGCCGAGCACCACGGGCTTGCCGACGCTGCCGGCATAGGCCGCCTCGCGTGACTTCGGCACTCTCAACGCCGTGCCCGACGGCTCGGTGAAGGTGAGCGCGCCGTCGCGGGCAACGATCTCGCCATCGATGAAGTTCATGCTGGGCGCGCCCATGAAGCCGGCGACGAAGAGATTGCTGGGCTTCTCGTAGATCGTGATCGGATCGGCCGCCTGTTCGATGCGGCCGCGGTTCATCACCACGACGCGGTCGGCCATGGTCATGGCTTCGACCTGGTCGTGCGTGACATAGACGATCGTCTTGGCGAGACGGCGGTGCAGCGCCTTGATCTCGGTCCGCATCTCGATGCGGAGCTTGGCGTCGAGATTGGACAATGGCTCGTCGAACAGAAACACATCCGGACTGCGTACGATGGCACGGCCGATCGCCACGCGCTGGCGCTGCCCGCCCGAGAGCTGCTTGGGCCGGCGCTGCAGATATTGTTCGAGGTCCAGCACGCGCGCCACGTCATTGACGGCCTTCTCGATGCTGGCGCGCGATTCGCCCCGCACCTTCATGCCGTAGCCGATGTTCTCTGCGACCGTCATATGCGGGTAGAGCGCGTAGTTCTGGAACACCATCGCGCAATTGCGCAAGCCGGGACGCAATTGCGTCACGTCGCGATTGCCGATGCGGATGGTTCCGCTCGTCACCGCCTCCAGTCCCGCGATCATGCGCAACGTCGTCGTCTTGCCGCAGCCGGACGGGCCGACAAGCACGACAAACTCCTCGTCGGCCACGTTGAGGTCGAGCCCTTCAATGATCTTGTAGGGCCCGTATGCCTTGCTGACGTTCTCGATCTCGACGTGCGCCATGGAATCCTTTCCGTCCCTTCGTCGACGGCAAGTCAAGTCCCGGACGATGCTCGCGCATCATCCGGGACGTCTCACTGGAAAGCTAGTTCTTCGGCGGAAGGCCCATCGCCGCGCGATAGGCCGCGAGCTGCTTGGCCCGGCCGAACTCGTCGGTCAGCCGATTCCACTCCTTGGCCATCGCGTCGAGCGCCGCCTGCGGCGTGGTCTGGCCGGCCAGCGCCTTGCCGAGCTCGATCTCCACCACCTCGGTATAAGAGAAGTAGCCGGGCAGACGCATATCGAGCGCGACGTTCTTGGCATTGATGGAGTCCGATTGCGCGCCGAGATATTCCTTGGCCTCCTCCGGCGAGAAGATCTTGCTCCACAGTTGCAGATTGGCGGTGTGCGATTTGCGATAGGGATTGACGCCGCTGCCCCCGGTGATCGCCGCCTGGCCCGACACTTCAGGACTTGTCAGTGTCTTGACGAAATCCCACGCCGCCTTCTGGTTCTTGCCGGCCTTCGGCACCGCGATCTGCCAACCGCCGAATGCCATGAACGGGCCCGGAAGCACGCTCGGGAACTTGTCCCACTTCTTGGTCTTGGCGTTCCAGATCTCGTCCGAGCCAGGCAGCATCGCCGAGCCGACCTTGCCCGAGATCTTCGACTGCTTCGGATCGGCCGCGATGACACCGGTGTCGCCCCAGCCGATCGATTCCGCCACCTGGCCGCCGGCCACGGCCGCGTTCACCTCGCCGAACGAGAAGTTCAGCGCGTTGGGCGGCCCGAGCTTCGATGCCCTGATGTATTCCTCGAGCCCCTTCACCCAGCCCGGGTTGTTGATCTGCGCGTCCATCGTCTCGGGGTCGAAGAACATCGCGCCCGGATAGTTCGGATTGTTGGCGTAGGCCGCCGCATGGCTGAAGAAGAACCAGAACTGCTGACCGCCGCGGCGGAAGGCTTCCGCCGTTCCCCACAGCCCCTTGTCGGGCCGCTGGAAGAACTCGGCAATGTCGAGATACTGCTTCCAGGTCTTCGGCGGCGCGAGGTCGTAGCCGTATTTGGCCTTGAACGCGTCCTTCTCCTTGGGATCGCTGAACAGGTCGGTGCGGTAGGTATAGGTGTGGACGTCACCATCCATCGACTGCGAGTAGATCTTGCCTTCCCACACCATCAGCCGTTCGCGATAGGCCGGCTCGATATCGTCCCAGTCCTTGCCGGACTGCATCTCCTTCGGCATCTCGCTGAGATAGGGCACGAAATCAGGCAGCCAGGCCGGCGCGAAGCTGACGAGGTCGAACGTCGCGTCCGACGCCGTCAGCGATGTCGCGATCTTCGGATAGAGCTCGGACCACGGGAATTCGACGACATTGACCTTGCCGCAGGTCTTCTTGGCCCATTCGTCCGCGCCGAGCTTGAGCGCGGAGGCGATATACGGCCCGGTCTGCGACGCCACCGTCAGGGTGACGCCGGTATAGTCCGGACTGCAGGCAGCATTCGCCTGGCTCGCGGCACAGGCCATCGCGAGCGAGGTGGTCAGCATCAGGAACGTCCGTCGCAACATCGTCTAGTCCTCCCTACAAGGTTTTTTGCTATTTGATGGCCCCGAGCAGCAGGCCCGAACGCATCATCCGGCTGAGCAGGCCCGCCATGATCATCATGGGAACGATGGCGACGAGCGCCGCAGCCGATATCGCCCACCATTCGTCGCCGCGCTGGCTGTTCTGTCCCGCCACCAGGATCGGCAGCGTCTGCCATCTGGAATTGGTCAGGAACAGCGCGAACAGAAACTCGTTCCAGACGAAGGCCAGCGTGATCATGAACGTCGCCAGCAGCCCGTTCATCGACATCGGCACCACGATGCCGAAGAAGATGCGCCAGCTCGGCACATTGTCGACCATCGCGGCTTCCTCGACCTCGATCGGCACAGCCTCGAAGAAGTCGCGCATCAGCCAGACGACGATCGGCAGCGAGAAGGCGACGTAGCACAGCGTCAGGCCGACAAAGCTGTCGATCAGCTGGAAGCCGAGCCGGCCGATCTCGCTGTAGAGTAGATACAACGCGAAGGCAGTGACGATCGGCGGGAACATGCGCTGGCTGACGAACCAGAACAGGATGTCCTCATTGCCGAGGATCGGTCCCGGCAACGGCAGGCGGTTGGCGGCGACGGCCACGATCAGCGCGATCGGAAAGGCCAGCAACAGGGCTTGCGGGCGGGTGAACCCGAACGTCGTGTTGAACAGCAGATAGCCGCCGAGCGCGAGCAGGAAGAACGCGAGGCCCGCGCCGAAGCGGACCTTGAATTCGAACCGCACCAGCGCATAGGCCGCCATCGCGCCGATCGCCGTGGCGATGGCCGCCGCGGACAGGCCAACGATGGTCGAGTTCAGGAAGGTTCGGAAGAACTCGCCGCGGATGCCCTGATAGAGATCGATGAAGGGCTGCAAGGTCGGCGTGAAGTCGATGAACGGCAGATAGGTCGGTCCGCCGACGACGCCGGGCGGCGTCTTGAATGCGGTGACCACCACCCAATAGAGCGGAAACACCGTGATCAGGCACCAGATGAGAACGCCGACCGCGACCAGGCGGCGGCTCCATGGCGACAGTCCCGTCAAGCCCTGTCCGCTCATCGGCGCTTCTCCAGATGCGGCCGCAGCAGCGCCAGATAAGTCACGCCGATGATCGTGATCGCGATCAGGAACAGGAAGCTGAGCGCCGATGTGTAGCCAAGATTGAACTTCTTGAAACCTTCCTGATAGGCGAACAGCGTCAGCGTCTCGGTGTCCACGCCCGGCCCGCCGCCGGTCATCACGAACACCGTGTCCATGATCTTGTAGCTCTCGATCAGGCGGATGAAGACGACGGCGGCCGAGATCGGCAGCATCATCGGAAAGGTGATACCCCAGAACTGCTGCCAGGCGCTGGCATTCTCGAGCTCGGCGGCCTCGTAGACATCTTCGGGAAGCGTTTGCAGGCCGGCCAGCATCATCAGGATGATGAACGGGGTCCACTGCCAGACCTCGACCGCGATGATGCAGGCGAGCGCCCAATGTCCATTGGTCAGGAACGGCAGGTTGACCAGGCCGAACTTCGACAGGAATTGGTTGAGCGGTCCCATCGTCGGATTGAAGATCATGCGCGCCACCAGCGCGACCGCGACCGGCGCCAGCAGCATGGGCAGCAGCAAGGCGACGCGGAACAGCCGCTCACCCGGCACCCGCGCGTTCAGCGCCAGCGCGACGCCGAACCCGATCGCGTATTGCAGTCCGACCGCGATCAGCGCAATCAGCGTCGTGGTGAAGAGCGCATTCCAGAACCGCGGCTCCTGCAACAACGTCGCATAATTGCCGAGCCAGACCACGCGCGGCGGGATCGGCGGAATCAGGCGGTAGCTGAGGAAGCTCGTGGTCAGCGAATAGATCAGCGGAAAGATCGAGATCGCCAGCACGACGAGCACCGCCGGCCAGATGAAGACATGCTTGATCGGATCATTCCGCATCATCGCAGCATCATCCCCTCAGCAGCGCCTCGATCTCCGCGCGCCGCGGCATCGCGGGCGCGGTGCCCGGCCGGGTCACCGAGATTCCCGCCGTGGCCGAACCGAACCGCGCAGCCTCGAGCGGATCGACGCCGTCCGCGAGCGCCGCCGCGAAGCCGCCGACGAATGCATCGCCCGCGCCGGTGGTTTCGACGACTTTGCCGGCCGCGAAGGGCAGCACGTGCAGCGAGCGATCCCGCGCATGGAATAGCGCGCCGCGCTCACCGAGGGTGATCAGCGCCGTCCCGGCGCCTTTGGCCAACAGGGCGTCGCCGGCACGACGGGCTCCGGCGAGGTCGCCGACCGCGATCCCGGTCAGTGCTTCGGCCTCGGTCTCGTTGGGAACGACATAATCGCACAGCGCAAACAGGCCATCGTCGAATTGGATCGCCGGCGCCGGATTGAACACCGTGATGCTGCCGGCGGCGCGCGCGATCTCGAGCCCGCGCCGCGCCGCGTCGACCGGCTGCTCGAGCTGCGTCACAAACACGCGGCTGTCGCGGATCGCGTCCGCCACCGCGTCGACATCGGTCGGACCGATACCGCCCGCTGCACCCGGCACCACGATGATGGCGTTGTCGCCGCGCGTCTCGTGGACATAGATGAACGCCGCTCCGGTCGGCGCCTCCGCCGTCCTGGCCACGCGCGGCCGGATTCCCTCGGCCTCCCAGGTCTTGATCGCAAGCTCGCCGAAGGCGTCGCTGCCGATCCGCGAGATGAAGCTCACGCCGGCGCCGGCCCGCGCGGCCGCGACAGCCTGGTTGGATCCCTTGCCGCCGGGCCCCATCGCGAATCCCGATCCGGCGATGGTCTCGCCGATCGCCGGCATGTTGCCGGCGCGGAACGCGAGGTCTACGACGAAGACGCCGAGGACGGCAACGCCATTCTTGCTCATCTCGTCACTCCCCGTCCGGCCCGATCACGCCCTTGCTGAACAGGAAGCAGCCGTAGAAGCGCCGCTCGCCCGTCGCGATCACGCAATAGGCCGTCTTGGCCTTCTCATAGAAAGCGTGGCGCTCGACGCCGACCAGCGGCCAGGACCGTCCCTCCGCGCGATCGATCGCGGCCTGCACCTCGCGCTGCACGGGCGGCACTTCCTGAGCCTGGCCGACGATCTCCATGCGGATCGCGGCATCGTCGACAAACGTATCGAGCGGCATCACCGAAAGAACGGCTTCGACCGCCTGGGCGGCACTCACATTGTCGATGCGCAGCAGCCTGCCGAGCACGCTCTGGCGCGCGATCGAGTCGGCCGGAAAATTGGTGTCGCACACCACCAGGCGATCACCGTGTCCCATCGCCCGCAGGGCATAGAGCACGTCGGCATTGAGCAGTGGATTGATGCCCTTCAGCATGTTGCGTCCCTCCCTCGTCTTCAAATTCGCCGGACTCTGACGGTCCGGATTCCCGGTATCACCGCAAGCTGATCTCTCTAGTCCCCATACGGAATCCAGATGTTCTTCACCTGCACCGCATGGCGGAGCAGGATCGGGCCCTCGCTCGCGGCCTTGTCGTACCAATCGAGCGCGAGGCCGTGATCGACCAGCGTGCGCTTGAGATTGCCGATCGAGTATCGTTCAGCCGCCGCTGAGGCGTCCTGCGATCCGAACGCCCAGAGCGCGTCGACATCGTCATGCTCGGCAAGCACCTTGACCAGTTCGTCGCGATCGCCGGTGACGATGTTGACCACGCCGCCCGGCACGTCCGAGGTCTCCAGCACCTGATAGAAGTCGGTCGCGGTGAGCGGATGCCGCTCGCTGGGCACGGCGACGACCCGGTTGCCCATCGCAATCAGCGGCGCCACCAGACTGATGAAGGCAAGCAGCGGCGCCTCGTCGGGACAGGCGACACCGACCACGCCGATCGGCTCATGCATCGCGAGCGCCACGCCGCGCAGCGGCGGCGCGTGGATGGATCCTTCGAATTTGTCGGCCCAGGCGCCATAGCTGAACAACCGCTCGATGCTCGCATCGACTTCCGTGCGCGCCTTCGCAGCCGACACACCGGTCATGTCGGCGATGCGCCGGGCGAACTCGTCGCCGCGCGCGGAAAGATTCTCGGCAAGGTAATAGAGAATCTGGGCGCGATTGTGCGCCGTCGCCCGCGCCCAGGACTCGGCGGAGCGCGCCGCGGCCACCGCATTGCGGATATCCTTGCGATTGCCCTCGCCTGCCTCGCCCAGGCGCCGGCCCTTCGGCGACAGCACCGGACGCGAATAATTGCCGTCCGGGCGCACCTGCTTGCCGCCGACGAACAGTTTTGCCGTCCGATCGATCGGCGGCACATCGAATCCTGCACTGGCGTCGGAAGCCGTCGGCAGCGGCGATGCCTCGGCCCGCGCCTTGCGCCCACTCCACGCCTTCGGCTTGAGATACTCGTACATGCCTTCACGGCCGCCCTCGCGGCCGAAGCCGGACTCGCGATAGCCGCCGAAGCCGACGCTGGCGTCGAACAGGTTGGTCGCATTGACCCAAACGACACCGGCTAGCAGTTTCGGCGCGATATCGAGCGCAAGCCCGATCGTCTCGCTCCACACGCTGGCGGCAAGGCCGTAGCGCGTGTTGTTGGCGAGCATCACCGCCTCGTCGGGCGTACGGAACGTCATCGCCACCAGGACCGGGCCGAAAATCTCTTCGGTCGCAACCGTCGAGGACGGATGCACGTTCCAGAGCAGGGTCGGCGGATAGAAGCATCCTTCCGCCGGCATCGCACCGGGCGCCTGATATTTCTCGGCGCCTTCCTTCACCCCGGTCTCGACCAGCGACTTGATCCGTTCGAGTTGCACCGGCGCGACCACTGCGCCCATGTCGATCGCCTTGTCGAGCGGCATGCCGACGCGAAGCGTCTCCATGCGGCGGATCAGGCGCCTGCGGAAAGTATCCGCGATCCCCTCCTGCAGCAGCAGCCGCGAACCGGCGCAGCAGACCTGCCCCTGGTTGAACCAGATCGCATCGACCACGCCTTCCACCGCGCCATCGATATCGGCATCGTCGAACACGATGAATGGCGACTTGCCGCCGAGCTCGAGTGTCAGCGATTTGCCGGTGCCCGCGGTCGACTGGCGGATCAGCCGCCCGACCTCGGTCGACCCGGTGAACGCGATCTTGTCGACGCCGGGACTTTCGACCAGCAGCGCGCCGGTGGCACCGTCGCCGGTCACAACGTTCAACACGCCCGGCGGCAGGCCGGCCTCGGCCGAAAGCTCGGCGAACAGCAGCGCCGTGAGCGAGGTGAACTCGGCCGGCTTCAGCACCACCGTATTGCCCGCGGCGAGCGCCGGTGCGATCTTCCACGCCAGCATCAGCAGCGGAAAATTCCACGGAATGATCTGCCCGACCACGCCAACCGGCACCTGATCGGCGAATTCGCGGTCCTGCAACTGCGCCCAGCCGGCGTGATAGAGGAAATGGCGCGCAGCGAGCGGCACGTCGAGATCGCGGGTTTCCCGGACCGGCTTGCCGTTGTCGATCGCCTCCAGCACCGCGAACAGCCGGGCGTGCCGCTGCAGCATGCGCGCCAACGCATAGAGATGACGCGCGCGGCCGTGACCGCCGAGCTTGGCCCACGCTGTCTGCGCGATGCGCGCGGCGCTAACCGCCGCCTCGACATCGGCGGCGGCGCCCTGCGCGATGCGCGCCAGCGTCTTGCCGGTGGCCGGCTCGGTCGTCGTGAGGTGTTTGCCGGCATGCGGCGCTGTGAACCTGCCGGCGATGAAATGCCCGAACATGGCGTCATGCCGCGCCAGCCAGGCGCGTGCCTCGCCGTCAGCCTCCGGCGCGGGGCCATACTCCATGGTCTCGAAATAGCTTGCGACGCTCATCGCTGGAGTCTCATCCCACGGGGTGGCGATTGAAGGCCGAATAGTGGCCGGTCACGTGATGCTCGAGCTGTCGCTCGATATCGGCGAGCAGGCTCGAGGCACCGATGCGGAACAGGTCCGGCTCGAGCCAGCCGCGTCCCAGTTCTTCCTTCATCAGGAACTGGTAGTTGAGCACGTCCTTTGCCGTCGAGATTCCGCCGGCCGGCTTGAAGCCGATCTGGTAGCCGGTGCGCTCCTGATAGACGCGGATCATCCGCAGCATCGCGAGCGTCACCGGCAGCGTCGCGTTGACGCCTTCCTTGCCGGTGGAGGTCTTGATGAAGTCCGCGCCGGCCATCATGCAGACCATCGACGCCTTGGCGACGTTGCGCAGCGTCTTGAGATCGCCGGTGGCGAGGATCGTCTTCAGATGCGCGTCGCCGCAGGCGGCGCGGAAATCCCGCACCTCGGCGTAAAGCGTCCGCCAATCGCTGGTCAGCACATGCTCGCGCGTGATGACGATGTCGATCTCCCCCGCGCCGTCGCGGACCGACGCCTCGATCTCCTTCAGCTTCAGATCGTGCGGTACGAGACCTGCGGGAAATCCGGTCGAGACCGCAGCGACCGGGATGCCGGATCCTTCGAGCGCTTCGACGGCCGTCGCCACGAACCGATGGTAGACACAGACCGCGCCGGTATGCAGCTCACGGCCGGCAAAGCCGAGCCGCTCGAGAAGATCGCCGCGCACCGGCGCTTTGGCCTTGGCGCAGAGGCGCTTCACCCGTTCGGTCGTATCGTCGCCATTGAGCGTCGTCAGGTCGATGCAGGTGATCGCCTTGAGAAGCCACGCCGCCTGCGCGTCCTTCTTGACCGTGCGCCGGCCCGGCAAGCTCGCAACGCGACGTTCGGCGGCCGACAGATTGATCCTGATCTCGTCGACCCAATCCATCTCGAGCGCGCGACCACTGTTGCGCGGGAGCTGATGCCCGCCGCCCGGGGAAGGCGGCTGCGCGGCCAATGGGGACGAATTCTGTATGAAGACGCTCTGCGTCATGGAGGCGCCGTGCGGTCCTAGCGAATCGACGAGATCGCCAGATAGACTGAATGTGTCGATCGCAACATGTGATCCTCCCCTGACCTTGCCGCGGGGTTTGCCGACGGCCTGCGGACGACATCGTCCCCGACCCTCGATCAGCCCGCCGGACTGGATGTTATTATTGTAACAAATCGACGTTGATAAACTCACAACATTGTAAGATCATTGTCAATCGGATAAGCAAGCCCGGCGATTAAAATGGCTGAAACATCGAACGCACGACCAAGCGAGACGCGCGTGCAGCGCCTGCAGAGGCTGCGCCGCGCCGTCGAATCGAGCGGCACGCTGCATCTGAAGGACGCCGCCGAGCTCCTCAAGGTTTCCGAAATGACGGTCCGGCGCGATCTCGCCGGGCCGGACGCCGCGCTGGCGCTGCTCGGCGGCTACGTCGTCAATGCGGCGTCGCCGACCGGGATCAAGTACACGTTCGAGCAGGAGATCGATCAGCACACCCAGGACAAGCGCCTCGCCTGCCGGTCTGCCGCGGCCTCGATCAAGGAAGGCGATACGATCTTCATCGATTGCGGCACGACGATGCAGTCGCTGGCGGACTGCCTGCCAGAGGACCTGCCGCTTTCGGTGATCTGCTATTCGATGAACGTGGCGTCGATCGTCACGCGACGGCCGGCCACGCAGGTGATGCTGATGGGCGGCCTCTACCATCCGTCGTCGCAGTCCTTTGCGTCGGACGACGGCCTGTCCTATCTGCGGCGACTCGGCATCAACAAGGCCTTCATCTCCGCGGGCGGCGTGCACTGGACCCGCGGCGCGAGCTGCTCGAATTTTCACGAGGTCGCCGTCAAGCAGGCCGTCATCGAGACCGCGATGGAGAGCATCCTGGTGATCGACGCGAGCAAGCTCGGCAGTCTCAAATCGGCATTCTTCTCCGATATCGGCGCATTCTCGCGGATCATCGTCGGCGGCTCGGCGTCAGCGGAGATGCGCAAGCACTTCCGCAGCCTCCCCGTCGAGTATGTGACCAGCGCAACCTGATCCGAGCGGGGGCTGGCACGCCCGGATCAGGCTGCTCACGATACGCGGGCTCGCGGGACCACGCATCGAACTCCCGCCTGCTTAGTTGCAGGCAGGCTTCGCCTTGTTGCAGGCGTCGGTCAGCTCCGGCGGCGGCTCCTTCTTGAACACCGTCTTGTAGGATTCCAGCACATTGGACTGCGTCACCGGCAGCGACTGCACGCCGATCCAGCCGGGCGTTTCCTTGCCGAGCAGCGCATTCATCATGGCCATCGCTTCGGCGACACCCTGGTCATAGGGGCGCTGCGATCCGGTCGCCTTCAAGGGACCGCCCTTGGCGATCTCGATCGCCGATTGCAGGCCGAGGTCGACGGTGGTGACCGGAATGTCGATGCCCTGCGCGCGCATCGAACTCAGCGTATCGAGCGCCGGCTGGTCCCAGACCGCGAACAGGCCCTTGATATCCGGATTGCCGGTGAGGAAGTCGCCCGCGATCTGCGACACCTTCGGTGGGTCGGTAAAGTCGACCTGCTTCATCTTGATGTCGGGACGGTTCTTCTGCATCCACTCGCGGACACCCTTGGTGCGCTCGTTGGTGCTGAAATAGTCGACGCCGAAATTGACCAGGCCGATGGTGCCGCCCTGCGCGACGCAGGACGCCAGGATCTGGGCCGCGATCTGGCCATTGCCCTGGCTATCCGCCGAGATCATGGACGCATATTCCTCGGGATGCTTCAGTCCGGTCGGGATGCTGTCCATCAGCACGAGCTTGATGCCGGCCTTGGCGATCTTCTTGTAGGTCGGCGCGGTCGCCGTGAAATCGACCGGGATCGAGATGATGCCATCCGGGTGCTGCTGGATGGTGTTCTCGATATCGGCGATCTGCTTGTCGACCTGATATTCGGCGGACGCGACGCCGGTGACGGTCACGCCATACTTCTTCAGCGTATCGGTGATGCCCTGGATCTGCAGTTGCGCCCAGTCGAGATTGACGGTCTGCATGGAGATGCCGACCTTGAAATGCTTCTCCTTGATCTTGGCGGCGTCGGCGTCCGACAGCGCCAGCACCTCGGGCGAGGCGGCCTTCTCGCCATGCGGCCCCTGACCGACGATCGATTTCGGTCCAAGCGTCGCGAGATCGACGCCCTTGACGCAGGTTGCAGGCACTTCGGCGCGGGCCGAGGGGGCGATCGAAATGGCCGTCGCCGCGATCAGCGCGGTCAGCGGCAGGGTTTGTCGCAAGATTGGCTTCATTGTTTCCTCCCGTTTTGGTCGCCGATTGACCGGAGGCCGGCGACCTTGCCCCTACCCTCGCAACGCCTGACCTTGCGGCCCATGCGCTGCGCCATCGTGCTCTAGCGTTTCGTGAAGGCGACCGCGGCCACGATGATCGCTCCCTTGATGACGAGCTGCAGCGGCGAGCTGACGCCGAGCAGCACGAGGCCGTTGTTGAGTGTGCCGATGATGAGGCTGCCGAACAGCGTCCCCAGGATGTAGCCGCGCCCGCCGAACAGGCTGCAACCACCGAGGATCACGGCGGCGATGACGTCGAGCTCCATGCCCTGCACGACGTCGGGCCGCGCGGCGTGCGAGCGCGCGGACAGCACCAGCGCCGCGAGCCCGGCCAGCGCACCGGTCAGCACAAAGGCCGCGGTCGTCACCCACTTGGTGTTGATGCCGGAATACAGCGCCGCGGTCGGATTGCCGCCGACCGCATAGATGCGGCGGCCGAACACGTTGTAGTGCAGCAGCAGGATGCCGACGATCATCGCCACCAGCGTCCAGGCGATCGGAACGGGTATGCCCAGGAACGAGCCTTCGCCAAAGATCGCGAAATAGGTCTCGTTGGTGATGATCACCGGCTTGGTATTGGTCACCATCATCGCCAAGCCGCGCGCCATGCTCAGGGAGCCGAGCGTGACGAGGAAGGACGGGATCGAGAGTTGCGTGGTCAGGATGCCGTTGAGCAGCCCGACCAGCGCGCCGGTGCCGAGCCCGGCGGCAGCGCCGACGATCCAGCTGTTGTTGATCTGGCTCATGGCGAGCGCCGCGGTCATGCCCGACAGCGCCAATGTCGATGCGACCGACAGATCGATCTGGCGCGCGATGATCACAAAGGTCATGCCGACCGCGATGATCGAGACCAGCGTGGTCTGGCGTCCGATGTTCAGGAAATTGTCGACCGACAGGAACCAGGGCGAGGACAGGCTGAACACGACCAGCAGCACCAGGAAGGCGATGTACAGCATGTAGGGCCGCTCGCCCCGCAGCAGATTCTGCAGCAACTTGCGGCGACGATCGGATCGGGTCGACGAGGCGACGAGATTGGACGCGGTCAGTTCGGTCATGCTTGCAATACGCCTTGTTCGGAAGCCTGGTAGATCTGCAGCAGATGATGGAGCTCTTCGGCATCATCGATCTCCCCGCGCACCAGCGTTCGCGCCACGCGCCCATCGACGATCACGGAGATGCGGTCGCAGAGCTCGATCAGTTCGACGAGGTCCGACGAGACCACCAGGACGCCGGTGCCCTCGCGCGCAGCATTGCGGATCACGCCGTAGATCTCCTCGCGCGCGCCGACGTCGACGCCAACCGTCGGCTCGTCCAGCAGCAGCAGGCGCGGCCGCGGATCATTCCATTTTCCGAACACGACCTTCTGCTGGTTGCCGCCGGACAATGTCCTGACCAGGCTCGAGGCGCCTTGCGCCTTCACCGACAGCCTCGCCACCGCAGCGTCGGCACGCCGGGCGGCGGCGCGCTGCTGCATGAAGCCCCAGCGCGAGAAATGCGGAATGCGCGGCAAGGTGATGTTGCGCTCGATCGAATGATCGAGCACCAGGCCCTGCACGTGCCGGTCTTCCGGCACCAGCGCGACGCCATGGTCGATCGCATCGGCCGCGCCGTTCGGCAGCCACGGCCGGCCCTCGATCGCGAGTGCGCCGCTGTCGACCGGCCGAAGGCCGAAGATGGTCTCCAGGACCTCGGTGCGCCCGCTGCCGATCAATCCGGCAAGGCCGTGGATCTCACCCTTCATCACGGACAATTCGACGGCCGACAGGCGGTCGTTGGACACGCCCGACAGCGACAGAACCGGCGACGGATCGAACGAGCGCACGGCCGCAGGCTCGGCGCGCGACACCGCGGGCGCCAATCGATCGGTGCCGATGATGGCGTTCACCAGCCGCTTCATGTCGGTCTCTGCGGTGACGAACGTACCGGCATTGGCGCCGTCGCGGAGCACCGTGACACGCTGCGAGATCTCGAACACCTCGTTGAGCCGATGCGTCACATAGATCACGCCGACGCCGCGGCGCGTCGCCTTGCCGATCGCGTCGAACAGGATACGAACTTCATCCGACGTCAGGGACGATGTCGGCTCATCGAGGATCAACAGGCGCACCTCGCCCATCAGTGCCTTGGCGATCTCGGTCATCTGGCGGTAGGCGAACGGCAGCGAGCCGACTGTTGCCTTGGTATCGAGGGGAATGCCGAGTTCGCTCAGGAACGCCTCGGCCCTGGCCATCAGTTCGCGCTTGCGGACAAAGCCGAACCGCGTACGCGGCTCGCGGCCGAGCAACAGGTTGTCGGCAACGCTCAACGACTCGACGAGACTGAGGTCCTGATAGACGACGGCGATGCCCGCCTCGCGCGATCTTGCCGGACTGTCGAACGTCGCCGGGTTGCCGGCGATCTCGATCGTGCCGCTGTCGGCCGCATGGACGCCACTGAGGATCTTGATCAGCGTGGACTTGCCGGCCCCGTTCTCGCCCAGCAACGCGTGCACCTCGCCGGCCCGGACCTCGAGGTTGGCGTCGCGCAACGCCCGCACGCCGCCGAAGCGCTTGTTGATGCCACCGACCATCAACAGCGCCGTCGACGGCCGAGGCTCGGCTGCGATCGAACCGGACAATTCCAAATTTTCCTCCCGTCGCCCGCGCGAGGCGCTGGTACGATGGTGACATATTGTTATTTTTGCAACTTATTGTGTTATAATTCTATCACATCGGCCCACCTGTCAATGGGAGATCGCGCCGGCGGGCGCTCGAATTGGAGGCGGCGACGATCGGATCCTGCACCGCCATACGTGCCGCCGGCCTCCGCCAGGCACGATGCAGCCGGAAGGTTGTGCTACGCTGCAATCACTCTCTTCATCAAAGCCAACGCCGGTGAATCACGATGAAACTGAGTGTTGCGATTGCCGTCGCCCTGATCTCCTCTTGCCTGCCTGCAACAGCGCAGCAAGGCGGTGCCGACCTCTACGCGCAACGCTGCGCGCAATGTCACGACAGCAGCAATACGGGTGTTCGCGCGCCGAGCCGCGCCGCGCTGCAATCCAGATCGTTCGACGAGGTGCTTGGTGCGATCACCACGGGCCCGATGGCGTCCTTCGCGCAAGGACTGAGCAGCGACGAGCGGGCGGCGATCGCCTCGCTCGTCACCGGAAAGGCCGCTTCGCTCGCGGCAACCGAGAGCGCGGGCCAATGCACGCAGAACGAGACCGGCTTTCCGCGGCCGATCGACGGGCCGCGGTGGAACGGTTGGGGCGCGGATATCAACAACAGCCGGTTTCAGCCGGCGGCAATGGCCGGCCTCGCGCAAGACCAGATCCCGCGACTGCGTCTGAAATGGGCGTTTGGATTTCCTGAGACGTCCAACGCCAGCGCGCAGCCGGCTGTCATCGGCGGCTTGCTGTTCGTCGGTGGCGGCGACCGCAAGGTCCACGCCCTCGACGCCAAAAGCGGCTGCACGCGCTGGGCGTTTCCGACCGAGGCGCCGGTGCGGACGGCCATCAGCTTTGCCCCGCTGGACAACGGCCAGCCTGCCATCTTCTTTGGCGATGTGCGCGCGAACGTTTACGCCCTGAATGCTGCGACCGGCAAGCTGATCTGGAAGAGCAAGGTCGACGATCATGTGGCCGCCCGGATTACCGGTGCGCCAGTGTTCTATTCCGGCGTCGTCTATGTCGGCGTTTCATCGATCGAGGAGGCCATCGGGTCTCGTCCCACCTACCAGTGCTGCACGTTTCGCGGCAGCGTCGTTGCGCTGAAGGCCGAGACCGGCGCACAGATCTGGAAGGCCTACACGATCCCTGAGGCACCGCATCCGACACGGGCGAACGCGATCGGGACCCAGCTGTTCGGTCCGGCCGGCGCGTCGGTCTGGTCCGCGCCGACGATCGATGTGCAGCGCCAGGCGCTCTATGTCGCGACCTCGAACAGCTATGCCGATCCGGCAACCGACACCAGCGATGCCATCCTCGCGTTCGATCTCACGACCGGCCGAATGCTGTGGCATCAGCAAGCCACGCCGAAGGACAGCTTCATCGTTGCGTGTTTCGGCACCGATCAGAGCAATTGTCCGGAAGACCGCGGCCCCGACCATGACTTCGGCCAATCGCCGATCCTGGTGAGCCTGCGCAACGGACAGCGCGTGCTGGTGATCGGCCAAAAATCCGGCGTGGTCCACGCGCTCGATCCCGACCACGAGGGCAAGATCCTGTGGCAGACGCGGATCGGCAAGGGTGGCGCGTTGGGCGGGACCGAGTGGGGCTCCGCCGCCGACCAGGACCGAATCTATGTCGCCAATTCGGACGTACGATTTCTAAGGGACGGCACGCGACGTCTGAATTCAAGCGAAGGTGGCGGCCTGTTCGGGCTCGATCTTGCGACCGGGAAGATCGCGATGCAGGTGGCGCCGGTGGCCTGTGGCGACCGCCCCCAGTGCAGTCCCGCTCTCTCCGCGGCGGTCACCGCCATTCCCGGCGTCGTGTTCTCGGGCGGCGTGAGCGGCTTCCTGCGCGCCTACGCGACCGATGACGCAAGGCTGCTCTGGGAGATCGACACCGCCCGCGACTACACCACGGTCAACGGCGTTGCGGCCCATGGCGGCGCCATGGACGGACCCGGCCCGGTCGTCGTCGACGGCATGCTGTACGTCAATTCCGGCTACGCGCAATGGAGCGGACTGCCCGGCAATGTTCTGCTGGCCTTTGAAATCGGCAACCCCTGACAGGTATTTGCGCCGGCAAGCTGAGCACTACTCGCGGCGGGCTATTCGTGCTTTGATGCCGGACAGGATCAGCCGAGAGGTCCGAAGGAGACCGTGTGGTGATTGGTGACGTGCTACGCAACATCACGTCAGGGGCCGTTACCCTCGCGCGCTCCAATGGTCCCGAATCGCCGATATCAGGGACCGGCGTCCCGAAATCGACTGACATGGCTGCCGCGCCTCAAATCGTTGCGCATTTCGTTGCGCACAAAAAACACAGAAACTATAAATGCTTGGAAAGATGGTCGGAGTGGCAGGATTCGAACCTGCGACCCCTGCGTCCCGAACGTAAGCAGCAACCGAAATAATCAACAAAAACAACGAAGACTGATCCTGGTTGACCACCTTTATCGCCGTTTGTTCACGGGGTTTCGGTGGTCAATCGGTGGTTGACGTCTGATCCGGCAGCCTAATGCTGCTCGTCAAATCGGTTACCAACGAAGCAGCGGCGTTGGGCGTAAGAACGCGACGGCTCAACGTTGCAGGTGGAATGGCGCCTTTTGAAATGCCCGGCTTCCAAGTGAACAATTGAAATTGCCGCGAACCCTTGGAGTTTCAGCGCCAACGCGCAGCCTGAGCAAATCCAGAATGGCGGAATCAAAATCAGCTTGATTATCCAACAATTTCAAGGGGCCTTTGGAAAAAACAGCCGAATTTGCAGGTAGCAATATCAATTGGTTAGCAGGCATTTCCAAAGAAAGCGCCCTGCCAGCGACTTGAGAGCGCATCAGCGTCCGCAGCCACATCGAGGCGCTCACGAGGTCCGCTCGGTCGCGGCCCAATAGTGGGCTGACCAGAGGCCAAGTTAGGCCACTACCGGACTTGGGCATGTGTACCGTGTGCGCGAGCTATGCGTCCGCCTCTGGCGCTTAGCTTGAAGTCTGCTTTGCCCAATTGACGGCGACTGTGGCGGCGTTCTTGAGCATCAGCACGTCAAGGCCAAGCCCCACGGTCGTGTAGCCGCGCGCTACGGCAGATTGGACCTGCTGCTCGGTCAAAGCGAATGTACTCCTCTGCACCTTGGCCGCGGTCGTAGCGCGCTCGAACCGCTCTACCGCTTTCACGAAAATAGGATTGTCAAATTGGCTGGGGCAACCTAGCTCGACCGAAAGATCGAGTGGCGAGAGGACCAAGAGGCTGAAGCCTTCGACGGCACAGATCGCCTCGATATTTTTAATTGCTGCTTTTGTCTCGATCAGGATGTTGCAGACGATCGTGTCATCGAGCTTCGATAGGTAGTCCTGATAGGACACGCCTCATCAGGAATGCCCGCTGAATGGGCCGAAGCCGCGTCTCCCGCGAGGCGGATAACGCGTCATCGCGCGGCCGTTTGGTCCGCGATATACCGCATTCATCACTGACTGCTCGCGGGCAGCACAGGCGCGGATCGCCCGACATGAATCTCCGTAACGGCGGGATTTTGTCTCCTCACCTCGGATGACGCAACCGATCGATCGCATGATCGTCACAACGACAGCGCCCGCGCGCGTCGTCGCGGCGGCGCCGCCGCGCCGCTCGGCGCGATCGCGTAGCCGCCGTCGCGCACCGCGAGGGCGCCCTGCTTCTTGCCGCGCTTGAGCACCTGGTCCAGCTATACCGGGCTGAGATCGGCGAGTTCCGGCTGCAAACTCGCCTGCATCACGCGCCGCGGCAGCGGCACCGCTGAGACTGCGAGGGCCACCACCAGCCGCACCCAGAGCAGATGCGCGAATTCGCGGGTGATCTTGCCGTCGGTATCCGGGCTCGCCGCGGCTACCCAGGGGCGCGGCGGCGGCTCATAGCCGAACCAGTAGCGGCCATCGCTGCCCTTAACCCGCGCGATCCGGGAGCCGGCGAGCGCGGCGGCCAGGTGCCGCGAGGGACGGTTGGTGGTGAGCGGAATCCGTCCGCTGTCGATCAGTCGCCTTCCCGTTGAACCGCCAGGCCGAGCGCTACGCTCTGGAAGGCGTGCCGATCGCACTGTCGACCATGACGGATGCCGTTGGGGCGGTCTGTGCCTCGCTAGATCCGTTGCTGCGCCGCCTTGAGGCCCATGTCATGGCGGCCGAGCGCCTTCATGCCGACGATACGACCGTGCCGGTGCTGGCTAAGGGTAAGACCGATACGGGGCGGTGCTGGATCTACGTGCGGGACGACAAGCCATTTGGTGGAGCCGGCCCGCCAGCGGCGATGTTCTACTACTCGCGCGACCGCAAGGGCGAGCATCCCCAGGGGCATCTGGCCCGATATGCCGGCATCCTGCAGGCCGACGCCTATGACGGTTACAACCAACTCTATCTGGCGGGACGCCAGCCCGGACCGATCCGGGAGGCTGCCTGCTGGTCGCATGGAAGGCGTCCGTTCTTCGCCATGGCCGATATCGAAGAGAATGCGCGGCGCAAGGCTGCCGGCAAAAAGGAGATCCCGCTCTCGCCCATCGCGGTCGAGGTCGTGCGCCGGATCGATGCGCTGTTCGAGATCGAACGCTCCATCAATGGCAGGAGTGCGGAGGAGCGTATTCAGGTGCGGCAGACGCTGAGCCGTCCCTTGATCGATGATCTTCAGGTCTACATGCGGAAACAGCTCGCCAAGCTCTCCCGTGGGCACGACCTGGCCAAGGCGTTCAGCTATATCCTGAAGCGATGGACGAGCTTCACGCTGTTCCTGGAAGATGGACGCGTGTGTCTCTCCAACAATGCCGCCGAACGGGGCTTGCGAGGCATCGCTCTTGGACGGAAGTCCTGGCTGTTCTGCGGATCTGATCGCGGAGGGCGGCGCGCCGCAGCCATGTACAGCCTCATCGTCACGGCGAAAATGAACGGCATCGACCCGCAGGCCTGGCTCGCCGATATCCTCGCCCGCATTGCCGCCCATCCGGCTCATCGGCTGGACGAACTTCTGCCCTGGAATTGGACGCCAGCATCAGCACTCTCCGCTCGAGCGGCATGACCACGCACGTCAACAAGGTCCATCACGTCACCACCATCACCCAGGTCGCGAAAGACCTCGGCGAAGACGAAGATTGGCTGTGGGACATCGCCAACGAAATGGAGATCGAGGACGGCGTCATCTGGGTCTATGGCGTCGGAGAACACGACATCCAGGCATTCACCGACTTTGGAATCGAAAACCTCATCGAGCTGATCAGGTTCTACAAAGAGAGAACCCTGGACTGCTCAGGCGGTAACCCCGCGGCCTACGCCGAATGGATACCAGGCACCAACCCGAAGCGATCGAGCTTCGTCCGGATTGACCGACGCTAATTGCGCGCGCGCGGAGGGAGGGGTCTGTCGCGATCGGTCAGGACGCAACCCGCCGCTCTTGGCCGCATTTTCGGGGATGGCGATCGCCGCCGCACTTCAGCCGGCAACGTCCAGTGGAGCTAGACCACAACATATCGAAGCTAGCCTTCCAATTCAGCTTCTTTTCGTACTGGACCAAGAGTCCGATCGTATCCAGATAGGCTCACCGCTGCTCTGACAGCATGATGTGGCGGCCGGGCGTCGACCACGGACAGAGGCATCAGCTCGGCGACGAGACGTTCACCCGGGAGGCTTGACATCGTCGAGCCCATTACAGAAGGTCGTGTACCCATTACCCGGCGGCGTGATGCGGCGAACGCTATGTCCACTTTTCCCCTATAGCAACCGAGTTCGTGCGGCAGCGCAGTATGCCGCGATAGGCCAGAAGCGGAAATAACGAGAAGTCTTGCCAATAGTTCACGAGTCAGGTCTTGCGGGCAATTAACTCGTAAGGGGCAATGATGTCTTTTGAAATGCACTCAGACATGTTGCGTATTTGATGCTGCCGTCTCTCGCCCATCAATGTTTGCAAGCCCAGCGCTGAAGTAACGCCGGCCGCAACTGAGCGCGCTTTCTGATCGGCGATATACGCAAGCGCGCAGTCCTTTCGATTACGTTCCGAAAGGATTTCGAAGCCAGCCTGCTCCAAAGCGAACCTGTAGCGCTCGGGAGGGCTCACTGCGCTCGACTCGCTCGTTGTGGCCCAAGGTACAGGAAACAACAATTCGCCTTCAGCCATTCGCATGACGTCATAGATTGCGAAAAGCGCTCCTGGTTCTAGGATGCGCGCGACTTCACGACAAAGGCTTTCCTTGTCTTCGATATTCATGCCGACGTGGAGCATGTAGGCCTTGCTGAAGGTCGATGCTTGAAACGGCGTCGCCAGAGCACTGACTTGGTGAAAGGTGACACGGTCGTCGAGCCCCAGCCATTGGCACAACCGCCTTCCCGTCTCAACGTAATCCAGCGTCAGATCAACGCCGTTGACCCGGCACTTGTAACGGTCCGCCAGGAAGCGCGCTGGGCCACCCAGACCGGAACCAACATCCAGGACATGGTCGGGGGCCGTAATCCCGAGCGCCGCCATCAGCTCCTCGGTCGCTTTGCGGCCACCGATATGGAATTCGTCAACCACCGACAGGTCGTCGATGGTGACGGTGTCTTTCGTCTTGCCTAGCTGAGCGAGACCGCTTTCGATCGCTTCAATCAATCCGCCGCGCGCATAGTGATGCGCAATTGTATCTTCCGCGGTGGCCCCCGAAGACGTAATCGTCATGAGGCTTTGATCCCGGCGTCGCGAATGACCTTGCCCCACTTCTGGTATTCGGATGCCAAGTATGCGGCGCATTCGTCGGAAGAGTCAGCTACGGGCTGATATCCAAAACCAGCGAGCCGCTCCTTTACCTCAGATCGAGCCATCAACTTCGCAATTTCGCGCTGGAGTACGCCGACATATTCCTTGGGCGTTCCGGCGGGGACGAGGACGGCCGTCCAGATATCCGCCGCGATATCGGGATACCCGGCCTCCGCGATGTTGGGAACACCCGGCAAGACCTCAGACCGGGTTTTGCTCGTCAGTGCGAGCGCACGCAACTTGCCCTCCTTGACGTGCTGTATGGCGGGCGGCAGCGCCCCGAACGATACCGGCGTGTGGCCCGCGAGCGTCGATCCAATGGCCGCACCACCGCTATTGAAAGGAACGTGCACGATGTCGAGTCCGAGTGAAAGCCGAAAAAGTTCTCCCAACAGATGGGGCGGTGTGCCGGCTCCCGGCGAAGCATAGCTGAATTTGCCCGGGCTACTTTTGATAAGCGCAACGAGATCGTTCACTGTCTTCGCCTGGACGGACGGGTGCACGGTTAGCAAAGTCGGTGCCGTCGCCGCCAACGTTACGGCGTCGAAGCTCTTTTGGACATCGTAGGGAACGGTTTCGAAGAGCGACGGATTGGCGACAAAGCTGGGTGAAGCTACAAAAATCGTGAGACCGTCAGGCTGGGCCTTGGCAGCGTGCCCTGCTCCAATATTGCCTCCAGCCCCGCCGATATTTTCGACAAAGAACTGCTTGCCGAGTTGTTCGGAAAGTCCCTGGGCAATGACGCGCGCCGCCAGATCGTTTGGGCCTCCGGCGGCGAAGGGCACGATGACGCGCACCGGTCGGGCGGGATATTGCTGTGTGAAGGCTGGTCTGGACGCGGCGGCTACGGCGAGAGTTGCGCAAGAGGCTTTGAGAAAGAGGCGGCGGCTTAATCGCATAAAGAACTCCATAAAATGGTCGCCAAACGATAAGCTTCCCGACACATGCAAGCTATAATATGTTGCCCCCAATTTCCATATCTAATGGATATGATAATGGAGCTGAGGCATCTTCGGTATTTCATAGCCGTGGCGGAGGAAAAACATATCACACGAGCCGCTGAGCGCCTCGGTATGCAGCAGCCGCCGCTGAGCCAGCAGATCAAGGCGATCGAGCAGGAGCTCGACGCGCAGCTTTTTTTCCGCAAGGCCCGGGGCGTGGAGCTGACCGACGCAGGGCGTGCCTTTCTGGAAGAAGCCCGCGCCACGTTGATGCATCTGGACAGGGCTTTCGATTCGACCCGGCGCGCCACGCGAGGCGAACAGGGGCGCTTGTGTGTCGGGGTCACCTCCACAACGCCATTTCATCCGGTGGTACCGCGCGCCATTCGCTCATTTCGCGAGGCCTGTCCCATGGTGGCCCTAACGTTGGAGGAATGTCTAAGCAATGAATCCGTTGATCGCGTGCGGAACGGACAAATGGACGTGGCTTTCATTCGGGTCATGCCGGGGGATGGGAGCGGCCTTGTCGTCAATTCTCTCCTTTATGAGTCGATGGTCGTAGCGCTGCCGACCAGCCACCCTATGGCACAAACCAAATCCGAGGCGCCGGTTTCGCTCGATCGGCTTTCACGCGAGACTTTCATTCTTTACGGCCCGCCCGGAACGGGAATGTACGACACCATCATCGCCGCATGTCAGGCCGCCGGTTTCAGCCCGCGAATTGGCAATTTAGGGGCGTCCACCCAGTTGGCTCCTCGCATCACCTCGACGCTGAGCCTCGTCGGTGCTGGTCTTGGGATCACGTTTGTCCCCTCCTCGCTGCAACGTATGAACATGGACGGCGTAACCTACCGTGGGATCAAGGGATCCAACCGACCGGTGGTGTCGCTCAAACTTGCATCACGTCGTGACGAAAGGTCTGCGGTCGCGAAGCAATTTATTGATTTTGTTAGAAAGGAAGCAAGCGACTACGCGACCAAATAGCCGGATTTCTGCGACTCCGTTTCCGCGTGCAGGCACAGTGTCCGCTATTGATCATTTTCGACGGTTTTGGCAAGGATTGCGGGCTGGTCGATGTCCGCTCCTGTCCGTGGGGGTAACCCTTTCGGTTGAGCGCACATACAACAATGCGCCCGTTGGATCGCGTATTGGATTGCGTTGTCGCGTTTCAGCGCAAGAGGGTACGACCGAGGGCGGACGGTACTTTCCCCGGCTTCATCCGACCCTGGCCTCGCCGATCGACAAGGCGTCGAACTGCTCATGCAGGTTCACAAAAACAAGTGTCGAAACCACACGCGGCGCCGTCAGGGAAGATGCTGGTCCCCCCACCACTAATCGGTTAGGATCGGTCGACCGCACCGGGACGCTTGCGAAGCATGCTGAGTTTGAAGCTCAAGTATCTTTTGCTTGTTGCGTTAATGGCGTTCGCCGCCATCTCGTGGGCGCTTACATATTTTCTTCCAGCACCGCCATCGACTGTGACGATCGCCACCGCTTTCAAAGGTGCCAGCTTCGACTATTACGGCCGACGATACCGGGAGAGGTTTGCGTTCGCCAACGTGGACCTGAAATTGCGCGCGACAGAAGGTGCCCTCGAGAACCTGCGGCTCCTGGAGGATCCCGCCTCTGGAGTTCAGATCGCTTTTGTCACGGGCGGCGTTGCGGAGTCCGACACGCTTTCTGGCATCCTCTCCCTCGGCACTATCGATTACCTGCCGATCTGGTTGTTCTATATCTCCGCCGAGCCCCTTGAGACTCTATCACAGCTCAGGGGAAAGCGCATTGCAGTAGGGCCTGTCGGAAGCGGCACTCGGTTCAGCGCCGAAAAGATACTCGGCAAGGGCGGTATCACTCCCGACGACGCGACATTCGTTCCGGTGGCTGGGGATAAAGCCGCCCAGGCGCTGCGGGACGGCAAAGTTGACGTCGTGTGGATCCTCGGCTCTCCGAATGCGACGGCTGTCCAGTCGATGCTGCGCGATCCAAACGTCGGTCTCATGAACTTTCCGATGGTGGAAGCGTTCACCCGCGTCATTCCAAGCCTCGTGCGGCTGGACCTCCCGCAAGGTGTCATCGACCTTGCAGGCAATATTCCGACTCATGACGTTAAGCTTGTAGCGACAACTACTAGCGTGTTGGTCCGGAACGATCTGCACCCGGAAATAGTCGCTCTTCTTCTCAATACCATGCAGGAGATCCACAGAGCGCCCGGCATATTCCAACGCGGCGACCAGTTTCCGATGCCGACTGACCCTGACTTTCCAGTGGCCGCGGCCGCCGTGGATTTCTACAAGAATGGGCCCTCCTTTCTTCAGAGACATCTGCCGCTCTGGCTGACGGTCCACGCGCAAAGAGCGATCGCGGTGCTTGTAACCGCGATCGCGATCGGGCTACCTCTGTTCCGCTATCTGCCCGCGGCATACGACTGGCACATCCGGAGACGCCTGCTGTACTGGTACAGCCAGCTCAAGACGCTAGAAGCCTCCATCGAAGATGACCGAATTGGCAAGGAACTGGATGCGACACGAATTGCGGTGGACAAGATCGAAGAAGCGGTTAGCCACACCCGTTTCCCACTTGGCTTTGCAAACCAGGTCTATGATCTTCGAGGTCACATCGACATTGTGAGGCGCCGATTGGCCCCACAAGCGGGCGCATCAAACAAACAGAATGCGGCGCAGGCTCCTGTCCGCGCATCTCGGCTTTCCGACGCAAGCTGACCCGCTGCTGGACTGTTGGTAAACCTTGCCAAAACTAAACGCGTCGAAATCCAACAGGAGGCTCACATGAAGTGTGGATTTATAGTCGCTACGGCAGTGGGCCTACTTGTATCCGGCGCTGCGAGCGCCGCGGAAATCAAAGTGCTCGCCTCCGGCGCGACGAAGGAAATCATCAATGAAATACTTCCCGCTTTCGAGAAAGCTTCTGATCACAAAGTTGCAATCACATTTACAGGCACCGCCAATATTAAAAAGCGCATAGCGGCTGGAGAAACGTACGATCTGGTTATCGTCGGGGCACCATTGATTGATGCGTTCGTACAGCAAGGAAAAATAGCGTCCGGCAACCGGACGGATTTGATGAAATCAGGTGTTGGTGTCGCAGTGCGGGCCGGCGCATCGAAACTAGATGTCGGATCCAGCGAAGCGCTGAAAAAGACGCTGCTCGCGGCCAAGTCCATCGGCTATTCAAGCGGACCAAGCGGGGATCATGTGGTCAACTTGGTTGAGCGTATGGGCATCGCCGATCAGGTTAAGTCAAAAATGAAACAAGTCCCCTCTGGCAGCCGGATCAGCACAATGATCGAGAGTGGTGAAGCGGAAGTCGGTTTTCAGCAGATCAGTGAACTGATCCATGAAAAAGGCATCGATTATCTTGGTCCGCTGCCCTCAGAGCTTCAGAAGATTACGGTGTTTTCAGCCGGCGTCCACACTGGCACAAGGGAACCGGAGGCTGCGAAGGCTCTGGTCAAGGCACTGACGGCTCCGAACGCCGCAGCTGTCATTAAGGCACACGGCATGGAGCCTGGCTGAAGCTTTCAAACTAGGCCGTACAGGTTGATGCCTTCCGACCGAACGTCCACCTATGGCCCATCGCGACATCTTGCGTTGCCGCACGAACTTGGTCGCTATCGGGACAAAGCGGACGTAAAGCCACGCCGACGGTTTTATGGGTACACGGCCCTAGACCACCGGCCTCGCCTTCGACGCGGGCTCTTGCTTCACTGAAAGTCAACTCGCCGCGGAGGTGCTCAGCGCCAAGCCTTCTCGTTCTTCTTCTCGTAATCATTGAAGCCCTTCTCAAGCTCGCCTAGGACCTCGGCGGACGTCTCGAACATCGCCTTCAACTGCGGATCGTCGACCTTCTGGATGTCGTCGCGCAGGTGTTTCCGGAGGTCTTGGAGCGCCTTCTGCATCTTCTGCGTATGGTGCCGGGCTTCGCGGTCTCCCGAACTTGCCATGGTCAGCCTCGTCGTTGCTTGGGGCGGCGCCGGACACAGGAGAACCCGGCGAACGGCGGTTAACCGATAGCCGGAAGCGGCGTTCCAGTTACGAAACTCGATGAAGGCAGCATGAATACAGAATTTGCTTGCTGAATTTAGTCGCCGCGCTGGAACGTGACCACCTCGACGCGGCGACGCGCGATGATTCGTTTTGCGAAACCGCCATTCACACCTGAATTGCGATGCAACTCAAATGCGCACAAACATCTCTCACGTCACGATCTCAATGCGATCGCCGCGCCTTCCGCACGGCCGCGGGCCTGACATCCGAATAAGCCCGTCGGTGCACCGATACATCGATCCTTAGCGCTTCGCGGGCGGGCCGCTCTTATTCGCTGGCAGGCCTTTGATGTTGGAGGGATCCTGCTGTTGCACGTGCTGATTCTGAGGGTTTGAACCGACTGTGCCTTGGCCCGGCGCGGGGCCGTTCTTGTTTCCGGAGGCACCACTAATGCCGGTTCCTGAATTCTCCGCGCTCGGAGAATTCGTGGCGCCGGTGGAACTAGTGGCCGTGCCCGGCCGGCCAAGCGGCGTAGCGGCCATGCCTGGCTTTTGCTGCAGCGGTGATCAAGGCGCAACGCGCCCGACACAGGTGTCAATCTACTCAAAGCGCTCCGCTCTCCCACGCAATCTAGATCACGCGCGAACAAATGGCGCATCACCGAAATTGATGGGCCAGAGGGCCATCCACCCGCCACAGGACCAATTGACCAACGTCTTGGTTTCGGACGGTCCGCCACACCCAACGTCTAGCGGCTTCCCGCGCGCCCGATTCAGCGCGATCATATGCGATGGCCCCCAAACACCACCCTACCCCGCTTTCCGGCGGCGACCGCAAGGCGCTGACGAAAGAGCTGCGGCGCGCACGGGCAGTGACGACGATCCTCGCCACTCGATCGGCCGAGAAGCGCGCCGCCGGCGAGGCGCTGATCCCCCGACCTTGACCGAGGCGAACTTCCAGGCCTGGCGCGATCACCGCGACTGGATCGCGCGCAAACAGGCCATGTGGGACCGCGGCGAAAAGCCGGCTTCTCAACAGCCGTCGTCGCTGATGCGCTGCCCCTGCGGCCACCGACCGGCCGAAAGCCAGGTCCACATCCCTCATATCTACGCTGCGCAAAGGCGCGATAGAATTCGACGATGAAGATGAAGATGAACCGCGACCGGTCCGACCCGGCGATGAGGGAATTGAACGAATCCATAGCTCCTCAGCGATCGCGAGGATTGTCTTGCTTGAGCAAATTCCTCACCCGCCGCCGCTCTTCTGTGATTGTTGGAAGAGGCATGCCAAGGATGCGCGCGCGTTCAAGAACGGAGTTAACTGGTCGTCTCAGCGCGACTGCGATGCGGTTCGCACTAGCCCGAGCAGCGATCATGGCTTTAAGTCGTTCGATTTCTTCGGGGGTCCACCTTCGATAACGCATGTCCGTAAATGGCTTGCCGAAACGTACGTTCCTCGCTGACAACGGTCCCAAACTACGAGTTCATAAAAATAACCCATGTGAATCAGGTGTGGAGGGCAGCTCAACACTTGCCGAGAATTGCTGTGCTGCACGTTTTGCGGCGGCGACAACAGAGAGCAGCACAGCTTCAGGAATCGCGGGCTCTTTTGACCCGTCCGGTGGCGGCCATGCATACCGCCCCACGGGCAGATCCACGGGCACTTTGACTTCGATCAGCCGCTCTCCCAAAGGAGAAATCTTGGCAGCGCGGAAGACAACGGAATTGGGGCTCAGTCGCCGGTATGGCGTGATCTTCAGATAAGGTTCCGTCATCAAAACTTGAAACAAACGCACGAATTGAAATTTCGTAGGCTATTTGCCCCACCCATCCAGCCTGTCGATAAGATGCGAAAGTCCTTACTGGGAACTAACGATGCCGGTAGGCGATGGATGTTGCTGCGCGCCGCTGCTTGTTGGTATGACGCCCTCGATCAAAGACGTGGATGCACGTAGGTAGCGGCTCTCACAGTCAATGCCTGGCGATGATGTCGGGCCAGAGCACATTCCCGATAGCGGCAGCTTCGAGGTGAGGCTTCCTGACAAGAGCTACTATTTCTACTGGGACGACAACGGCCGCCGCCGGTGCCGTCCGCAGCGTTGACGACAGCCACTAGGCGCTAGAGAAGGCAAAGGCGTTTGCCAGACGTCATGGCGGAGATATTGATTGAAATACGTTCGCTCGGGATGACGATTAAATACGCCGGGCGGTAACGGGTTTCCATATCGCACTTTAATCTCGTAAATAATTGCTTTCATTGTAAATGAAATACTCAAACGGCCTAAAAAACTAACTCCCCTCCTAATGACAGTTTCCCTATCTGGATTCGAAGCGAGGAGAATAGCCGCCTCAGTCGGCGTCCCTAATTTCCGTAGACCAAGTACCTAGAACCATCTACGTTCCGAGCGTGAGGTCGGGGCGTTTCGGGAGCGCTCTGGGCAATCCGGAATTACAAGGCGTATATCCTCGGCGATGATGGCCACATCATCGACCGCGTGGACTTGGTATGCGGCGACGACGAGACCGCGAAGGACAAGGCGCGGAAGCTCGCTATCGGACAGGCAGTTGAGCTATGGGACGGGGCGCGCAAGATCGCGGTCTTTCAGGCACTCTCGTAACGAGGGACGGGCCATCGCGGCCTCACCAATTGCAAGCAACGCCTTGAATGCGATCATCGCGGAAATCGGCGCAACGGCGGTGATCCCGTCCCACCGCACCCGCAGTATCATCATTCCGCACGACGCCGACGCCCACAAACAGCGCAACCGCATCGAGCGCTGCTTTGCCAGCTCAAACACTTCCGACGCTTAGCAACCTGTTATGACAGGGGACCTGACAACTTTACCGGCTTCATCCATCTCGCTGCCGCAATGATCTGGATGCAATGAATGCCGATCGAGTCTGCAGGATCTGGTAGGAACGCCGGGGCTTCCGGTCGATTGTTTTCTGAGAAAAAGCAAAAAGCCTCGAGAAAGCGATGACGCTACCCATCCGAAGTGTTCACCAGGACGACGCGGCTGTGCTTGAGCACGCCATGAAGAAACTTGAGGAGACCCGCCTTGCCTTCAAGAAATTCGCCAAAGCGCCGTCGGTTGTACAGGATGTGGTTTTGAATGAGGCGATGGAGGCGCTGCGTACGCGGCTGAAGAAGACGCAAGCGCGCGAGATGGCTTGAGGCGCATTGGACAGAAAAAGCACGCTCATCCGGCGCGGTATCCCAGTGACGCCGGACTGCACTGCCGCTCCATCAAGTTGTCCGCGTCCGGCGGATGAAGGTCACGAGCGTGACTTTTTCTTGGGTACCTTCTTGGCCTTTTTGCGGGCTTTAGAGAGGCCGATGGCGATGGCCTGTTTTCGGCTCTTCACTTTCCCGCCCTTGCCGCCGCGTCCACTCTTGGCGGTGCCCTTCTAGTAGCGGCGCATTTCATTTTCGACGTCGCTGCTCCGAGCTTTTCGAGTAGCGGCGCTTTTTCGACTTCTTCGTTTTCTTGGCACTCTTCGCCATTGGCGCTTCCTCCTGCAAGGCACTGCGGGCCTTCGGACTCTCTAGCACCGTAACGAAGTCGTAGGGATCATTAAAGCCTCGGCCTCATAATCCCCAGTCCGCATCAGGCCGCTTCGGCCTCGGCATTGACGACGCTCTTGGCGAGGTTGGTCAGCGTCTGATCCGTTTTCTTCTCCTCCGACAGTGTTTCCTTCAAAAGCTTGACGGCATCGGAGAGGCCGAGCTCGTCCGCCCATGTGATCAGTGTGCCGTAACGGGAGATCTCGTAATGCTCGACCGCCTGGGCCGCGGCGAGAAGACCGGCATCAAGAGCAGCCGCGCCCTTATACTCGGACATGATTTCCTTGCCCTCATCGAGAATGCCCATGATGGCATCGCAGGTCTTGCCCTGGGGCCGAGCCTTGATCGTCGTGAAAACTGATTCGAGACGTTCAATCTGGGCTTCGGTCTCCTCCTGGTGCTTCTCGAACGCGGCGCGCAGTTCGTCGCTTTTTGCGGCCTTGGCCATTTTGGGGAGCGCGCTCAGAATCTTCTTCTCGGCGAAATAGATGTCCTTGAGGGTGTCGTGGAAAAGGTCCTGCAGGGTCTTGGTTTTGCTCATGGCGTGCCTCCAGATGAAATCGACACGACAAGCCGCTCAACCCGGAGTGGTTCCTACGCAAAAGCCCGGGGCGCTACGGCGCCGGGGTTTCGTGAGCGCAGATGGTCTGGCTCACCGGTAGCGAGGCCCTGGTAGTAGTCGTAGACGCGCCGGTCGTCGTCGCGAGTCCAGCTCCAGTCATTGTCGTTGCTGTAGCGCGGCGCTTTGTCCAGCTGTATCCCTCCGTTGAGGGCCGCCTTGTTTGACGAACGCGATCGCTGCAGGTCCTAGGGGTAATCCTAGGAGAAGCGCTATGACGATTTCGAGGGCGGAGGTGATCACGTCGGTCGAGCGGCGGCGCCGCTGGTCGCAAGATGAGAAGGAACGGCTTGTTGCAGCGTCGCTGGAGCCCGGCGCCAATGTTTCCGAGGTGGCTCGCGTGGCCGGGCTTCATGTGAGCCAGCTGTTCAGGTGGCGCAAGGAGCTTTGCAGGCACGGCGAAGCGAGCATAGCGCCGTTTGTTCCGGTCGATATTGGGTCGTCCGCGCCACCGCGGGAGGTGGCCGAAGCGCCGTTGACGACGACGACGCGTCGACGCAAGAGCCACGGCATCATCGAGATTGATCTTGGTACCGGGCACCGCATCCGGGTCGATGGCGACGTTGATGGAGACGCGCTACGTCGTGTTCTCGATGCTTTGGTCCGCCGATGATCCCAGTTCCCACGGGCGCGCGAGTGTGGCTCGCGACAGGCTACACGGACATGCGCCGAGGCTTTCCGTCGTTGGCACTCCAGGTGCAGGAGGTGCTGCGCAAGGACCCGCTCAGCGGTCATCTGTTCGTCTTCCGCGGTCGCCGAAGCGATCTTGTGAAGGTGATCTGGCACGATGGCCAGGGAGCATGCCTGTTCACCAAGAGACTCGAGAGAGGAAAGTTCGTCTGGCCATCGGTTGCGGGTGAAGCTGTGACGATCTCGCCGGCTCAGATGAGCTACCTGTTGTCCGGAATCGATTGGCGTAACCCTCAAGAAACCCATCGGCCGACGCGGGTCGGATAGCCGCTTTTACGATTTGAATCTGCTGCTCGATCTGATTCAATGGCTTCATGACATCGAAGCCGGACGATCTTCCTTCTGACCTCGCGAGCGCCTACCTTGCGCTGCTGGCCGAGCGAGAGACGTTGCAGGCTGAGCGCGATGTCGCCGTCGCGGATGCCGCCAGTGCGCGGGCGGAGCTGTCGGACAACGAAGCGCTGATCGCACATCTTGAGCTGCGGATCGAGAAGCTCAAGCGCGAACTGCACGGGCAGCGATCCGAGCGCTCGGCACGGCTGCTCGAGCAGTTGGAGTTGGAGCTCGAGGAACTCGTAACCACGGCGAGCGAGGATGAGCTTGCCGCTCAGGCGGCGGCGGCGAAGACGCAGAACGTCCGTCCCTTCACGCGTAAGCGGCCGGTGCGCAAGCCTTGGCCGGACGATATCGAACACGAGCGCGTCGTCGTTGAAGCTCCAACGACCTGCGCCTGCTGCGGTGGATCACGGCTGGCGAAGGTCGGCGAGGATGTGACCAAGACGCTGGAGGAGATCCCGCGCCGCTTCAAGGTCATAGAGACGGTACGCGAGAAGTTCACCTGCCGCGATTGCGAGACGATCAGTCAGGCGCCTGCGCCGTTCCATGCCACGCCGCGCGGCTTCATCGGTCCACAATTGCTGGCGACCATCCTGTTCGACAAGTTCGGCATGCATATCCCGCTCAACCGCCAAAGCGCGCGCTTCAAGAGCGAGAGGATCGACCTGTCGTTGTCGACGCTGGCGGACCAGGTCGGCCACGGGACCTTCGCCGTCATGCCGCTCTTCCACCTGATCGAACGCCATGTGCTCGCTGCCGAGCGCCTTCATGGCGATGACACTACCATCCGGATCCTGGCGAAGGGCAAGTGCACGACCGGACGGATCTGGACGTATGTACGGGATGATCGGCCCTTTGCCGGGCCTGCGCCGCCTGCGGCGGTCTATTACGCCTCGGGTGACCGACGAGGCGAGCATCCCCAGAAGCATCTGGTCGCCTTCGCCGGCATCCTGCAAGCCGATTGCTACAACGGCTTCGAGCCGCTGTTCGATCCGCAGAAGAAGACACTACCAATTACGCCGGCGTATTGCTTTGCCCATGCCCGGCGAGGCTTCTTCGAGCTGGCTGACATCGAGAAAAATGCTCGGGAGGGCAAGAAGGGTAAACCGGTCTCCCCGATCGCACTGGAGGCGGTCAAGCGGCTGGACGCGTTGTTCGAGATCGAGCGCGCCATCAACGGCTGTGACGCTGACGACCGGCGCGCCGTCCGCCAGGAACAGAGCAAGCCGCTTCTCGACGACATGCACGCCTGGCTGCTGCGCGAGCGCGAAACCCTCTCGCGCTCGTCCGAGGTCCTGAAGCCGATCAACTACATGCTCAGGCGCTGGGAGGGCTTCGCCCGCTTCCTCGACGACGGCAGGATCTGCTTGACCAACAATTGCGCTGAACGCGCATTGAGAGGCATCGCCTTGGGACGGCGCAACTGGACCTTCGCCGGCAGCCAGCGTGGGGCCAACCGTGCCGCCATCATGCTGACGATGATCACGACGTGTCGGCTCAATGACGTCGATCCAAAGGCCTGGCTTGCCGACGTCCTCACCCGTATCGCCGATCTTCCCACTTCGCGTCTGCACGAACTGCTGCCCTGGGAATGGAAGCTTGTGCGCCAGGCTGCAGAGCCCTCCGATCAGCGGGCCGCCTGATCTTCACCCAACGCCATCATAGCGCTCTCGAGACCCGCGCGCATGCTTCGATCGGGCGGCCCTCGTCGTGTGCGTACGCTCGATCTGGACATCGAAGCGCTGAGCGTAGAGGTGGAGAGAGGCCTCATGGGCGGTATACGACGACGGGCATCCACGGCGTGGGCCACGGGCCGCCCGCGGCTAAGAGACGCTGCATGTCGATGCAGAGATGCACTGTGCGATCGCCGGGTGAGGCTTTAAGCTGCCCCATGGCGGGCTCTCCGATGCCAAAGCGGAAAACCGTACCATGCCGCCAGGAGGCAAACGAACGCGGAAGCGCTGATCGCAATGGCGGTAGGTGGGTCTTCGCTTACGATGTAAAACACGGCCGCGATCCCGAGCGCGAGAGGAAGCACGGCTGCAATCACAAGCGCGGACCCGATGCGAAAGAATTGCGGGTCGTCCTCGCCATGATAGGCCAGGCGATGCAACGATGCGGGCGTCATCAGGAGAATGATCGAAAATGCCACGGCGAGTAGCCCTGCCGCATGGACGGCCTGCATCCAGCCGGGTAAGGCCTGGAAGGATCTTGTCAGCGCCGCCACCAATTGAAAGCCGAGCAGCGCCTGCCCGCCGGGTATGATGACGCGTGCTTCGGTCAGAAGCTGCTCGATCTTTGTTTTGAGCGCCGTCTCACTCTCCGGGGGTAGCGGCTTAGCTTTCCGGCGCAAAGCCATTCCCAGCCCAAAGAGCAGGCCAAGTCCGATCACGGCCAACCCTACCCCGACGGCTACGCCGACTTCCTGCCCAACAAGGAAATCGAAGATGACGAAAGCGGATGCGCCAAGGCCAAGCGTCAGCGGCAGAAGGCTCCAGCCAGTCAGGTTTGTCGTGACATGGAGAGCCCGGTGTCGGCTTTGGCCATGGCAGGCAATGCAGTGATACATGGAGGGAGCAATGACGAGACCAACACTGCTGCAGAGCAGCACCAACGCCACGCATTGAAGTGAATGCCCCGCCGGCGACACATCGCGGAAATGCCCCCTTGAAAGGCAAAGCCGAATAGAACCTGCGCACCCAGGATGAGGAGGCGGGATTCATCGAGGGCGGTCTTGAGCCTGGCATCAAGTTCTTTCGTCATTGCATTTTGATGAACCTTTTGTTGCGCTGGCTGGTTCCAATATAGAAGGCTGGTGAAAGGTAAGGACTGCACCGTTTTCGCCACCTGGGAGCGAGCGTCGCTATGCGAATGAGATACTCCGCGGATGCCGGACGTGCGGTACTGCCCGACGCCTAGGCCTCCAAGGATTGCTGAGGCCGCTGCGCAGATCAAAGGTTGTAATTTTTCCAGATTAGCCAAGTACTGGGCCGGCTTGCAGTCCGCCAACGATCAGGGCAGGCTCGAGTACCACGAAAGCGGGACGTTCGTGAGGATGCTACCGGCTGGAAGCCACCTTTTCGCGTGATAATGTAGGCGAGCAGCAGCTTTGCAGGCCAGAGCTCATGCCTACCTTGGATGAACAGATAGCAGTCACCAGACAGCACGTTGAGGATGGGCGCCGCATTGTGGCGAACCAGCGCGAGCGCATTGCGAGCGGCAAGACTTACAATGAGGCGGAGGCCCGGGAGTTGCTCGATAAATTTGAGCGGGCGCTGGCATTATTCGATAGCGACCTGAAGCGGCTCTTGGATCAGCGGGATTCAAAGCGCGGCACCGAATAGAAACAGCTGAGAAAGGCCGGTTCGCCTAAAGTCGATAGAGCCGATCACACAGCTCAACATCCGGCAATGCTAACCTACGAGCCTACTGCTCGATTGTAATTCGCAGATGGTGGTTGCAGATGGAGTTTATTGGACACCCGATGAGGGGACGCTTCCTCGTTCGGCAGGGTGGCAACGGTTGAATGGTCTACGATAGCCAACTCAAAGGACCAGCCCAGATAGAAAAGAACGGCGCGTTTGCCGAGAAGCTGACAAAAGAACAAGCCGTGATTATAGCGGAGCGCTTGGCGGCTCAAAAAACCGGAATCTGACCAAAAGAATGACCCCAGCGAGGGGGTGCACGCTGAGGCCAAGGCGGTTTGACCGATCCATGAGATGACAGGCTCAGATCAACAGAGCGCCGACGCCTGCGATGAGCGCTACGAACGATATCGCCGTCAACGCCATGAAGGTGTACTCGACGCCGTCGTGGTGACTGAACCTCACATTGCGCGAGGGTGCGGCCGAATAATCGTTTCCGCATTCACTTAGGCGGGTCAGGAGTGGTGTCCTAATCGACGCAGAGAAACGGCCCCAGCACTCTTGGAGGGTAATGCTAGGGCGCAGGGCGCTTTGGAGGCCCGGTTTGATAGCCTATCGGGCTACGTGCATCCCGCACAAATTGCGCTTTCAGCGAGAGGCGACCTAGCTTAGTCTGCAATAAATGCCGCACGACGAGGTGTGCCATGGCCGAAATATTGGTCCGCGTAGGCATCGTCCTTTTAGGTATCTGTCCTGTCGCGATCGCCGCGATTGCGATGTTCCTCTAAAGCTGGCAGCTTTTCATTGCGAGTCGGCTGGCGTTGGACTGGCCGCATAGAGGGCCCCGGCGACTGCCTCCTTGGCCCCCAAAAGTTGCCGGGGCTCTCGCCAATTCGTAGATTGAGCGATGAAATACGATCGCGCCCCTACTCCGCCCCCGAGAAAGCCGCCCGCAGGCCCATGGAGCATGCCCGCGCGTTCGAACCGATCCAGGACGGCCGGATCTACATCGAGAAGATCAACTATCCGATGACTACCAGGACAAAGCGAGCCCGCCGAATACTCGGCCGGCCTGCAGCACGCGATCGGCCAAGGCTGGCTCGAGTACCACGAGAGCGGGACGTTTGTGAGGATGCTGCAGCCGGGCAAAGACTTGATCGCCTGACCGAGAGCCACTGGGCCTATCGCCTCTGCCGTTCTGACATGACGTACCAATATCCGGTCCCCACCGCGGCAGCCGCGCTGAGCACCCCGACGATTGCGACGATCCCTTCCACCAGTTCCATGCCGCCCCTCATTAGCCCAAAGAAACGGCTCCAGCGCGTGGATCTACACTGGAGCCAAGGCTGCGTCGTCCCTGAGATGCGAAGTTCAGCCGATCAGAAGCCAGCCTAGCTGGCGATGAGCGCGACAAGCGATATCCCCGCTACGCTATAAAGCTGAACTCACATCTAAATCGGTCCTGCAGAATACAGAATACACCTCGGATCGGCCGGGTGCTTTGCCGTATATCAGTCAGCGGTAGTGTCCCATCCCAGGTCGAAGTGCGCCGACATGTCCTGAGCCGTCGAAAGGATTACCTCTTCTTGGTAGTAAGTTTTGAGCGCCCGGTGAGTCTGTCAGGCTCTGGCCGGGAATTTCCGGCACCGCGCCACAAGATAGGTTCCCCCGCACGCCTACAGGATGTATGTAAGCTTGTTCCGTCGAATGGAACGGGTGAGCCCATGCGCTCCTATTCGGCCTATGTCCTCGATAGAACCGGCCACGTCACCCGACGTATAGACCTGACCTGCCTCGACGACGAAACGGCGAAGGAGCAGGCAAAGGCGCTTGTCGATGAAGCGGCGATCGAGCTATGGGAAGGTTCCCGCTTCATCGCTGAATTCAAACCAGCTATTGGCCCCGCTTGCTAATCGCGGCCGAGGGAGACGTCCCAGTTCGAAATTTCCGACGTTGTCCGTGGCTGAATGGAGTTCCGCATTCGGGAACAAACCCGCTAGCAATGCGTTAATCAATCATCACCGACCGAGGCTTTGTCCGTAGGCGTTGGTGGCTGAGAGACCGAGCGCGCTCCCGCCTGCAAGCCAGGGAGCACGGCCATTGGTCCAGCCTGTTCATCGGGTTCACGATGAAGCCGCCCAAATCGTCAAGCAGATAGCATTCGTCCGCAAACTCATCGAAGTGGCGGCCGAACTACTAAAACTGCCGCGGCCTGACACCTTCCTCGGCCGCAAGACGCAGGAGCCTTTCCCGCAAGAGGAGAGAGCCAGTACGGGAACCCAAAATCCTAACCTGGGTTAAGTTGCCGTCAGTGCTTTTTGGCGGAGAAGAAAGCATGTTGGACGACTACTGGTTTCGGCTCGCCAAGTTCGAGGCCATGAAGCGACGAATTGAAGCCGGCGACGATCTCATCGATCGACAACTGGCTAAGTCTTACGCGCTGCTGAATCGTACCAACTATTGAAGAAGCCCGAACCCGACCGATCCCAAGGCGACGCGGGAGAGTAAAGCCGTTTCAGTGAGTGCCTTGCATGGCTCCATTCCTGCAGTGGGGACAATTTCCCGTGGCATTCCGGTGCAAGGGCCACAGACCAATTGCTATCTCCTGTGCATGCCAAGCACCTTCACCCACAGGGGCGTCACTTTCGACGTGAAGCGCCTATATGACGATCAATTCGAGATCATCATTGAGATCGACGGAGAAACGACCCGCCATACGGTGCGCACGCGATTGGCAGAGCTAGCAAAGCGCCGGGCCGAGATGCTGATTGATCGCAAGCTGAAGACGAAAATTAGACCTGTGTAGGCCTCCGCAGGTGGCGGCCTCATAACAGAAAACGGCCCCAGCACCTTTGGGGGCCTAGAGGCTGGTGCCGGGGCCAGTCGTCCTATGATGAATCGGGACGTGACCCGAGGCTTTAAAACTAACAGCGGTGTCAGAAATTGCTACTCCTTCCCGATGCGGTTGGGTGTCCCAGTTTGTCGTTTGTGGCGGCAAATGAGAAAGGGCCCCTGCGGCGAAGCTGGGGCCAGTGTGTAGCTGGGCGTCTCAGTGCCTGATGCGGTGGCACCGAACAGGGTGGCCAATGCCAATACTTGCGCTTCGTTCCTGCCCATAAAAGAGACCCCAGCATCCGGATCATGCTGGGGCCAAAGGATCGCCGAGCCGCTGTCCGCCAGGAAGCAGCGCTCGTCGTTCGAGGGCTGAAAAAATACGAAATGAAAATTACCTGCCCTGTTGCTCAGACTATTCAAACCGAGGCTGGTTCCGGAAATAACCCGTGTGAATCCTGGCGAGACAAATTGCCGCTTTTTCCTCCTCTTAACGATATTGTTGAAGAGGGTTTGTCTCCAGGGCTCGGTCTCTCCCGCACAAGAAGAGGCCCGGAGACGCGCTAAATCGGGGCCTCTGCTGCGGATGGCGTGGGCATTTAAGCGGGCGGCGTTGATGCCCTGGTCGGGCACTGACTGGAAATCCTGATTGCCAACCGATGCAGGCTAGTGCGAGGTAGAAGTCATCAGCCTCTCCAACCGCGCCTCGCGGCCCATCAACTTGAGCGCCTCGACGGCCGAGCGCTCCTCCGACAGACGCCGTTCGACGAAGCGGATCTCGATGTCGCTCAGCTTGGTACGCAGCAGTCCCTGGTAGCGCTCGATATTTCGCTCATGCGACCGCAATTGTGCAATCTTCTGTTCTTCCATGTAAGTCTCTCCCATTCTAGGAAGACATACATGCCCAATCGAGGCATCTTACGGCGCTCTGCATCACGGAATGAGAACCGCAGGCACGGGCTTCGTCGGCAACGGAACAAGCGTGTTGGGTTGGTTTCTGACCGTCGCCAGAATGGCAAGCACAATTGCGGCAACTGCCAAAGGTTTCGCCATGAACTCATATCTAAAATAATCAAGAAAAATCGTGGGGAGTGTAGCACCTTGATTGCGATACTCTTGTGAACTAACTGCGCATCCGCCAATGGCTGAAAAAGCTACGCCACCGGGCTAGAAATATCGTGTCCCGGCAGCGCCATAATCACTGGGCCCCTGAAATCCCCCAGCGCGTACGCTCCTAGCACCCATTGCGCCGCACATTTGTGAACTAGTTCACATCCGCCCCCCGTAGAACCACGGCTATCGCCCAATCAAAATGTCTTCGCCGGATTCGCCAAATCGACGCGGGCTACTTATCTCGCTGAGTATGCACGTTGCCCGAAAGTTCGTCGAGATTCCAGCCGAAGTCGCGAGGCAGTTTGCCGCCGATATGCGGGCGTTCCACGCTGAGTACGATCCCATGAAGCGCGACGAGATCGCGGCCAATACCCGACACCTACTGCTAGAGCACATGCCGAAGGGATCGAAGCTACGGCTTGCGGACGTTCTCGACCTATTCGAGCTGATGCGATGACTGAGCCGGCATGCATTCTCTGCGACGACACCGGCTGGGTCTGCGAGAACCACCCGGACCAGCCGTGGACTGGCAATCACGCCTGCAGGTCGCTCGCGCGCCCTGCCCGAAGTGCAACAGGCCGAAACCGGATGATGAACTTCCGCGGCTGCCGCGAGGCTTTCGGAGCATGTTCAGCCGGCGCGGTCGCTAAAGATTGCCCTTGCGCTTATCCTTCATGATCTTCACGTCCTGGATGTCCTCGAAATACCGGCTGAATCGCGCACCTCATGGGGATAGCGCAGCAGCATGCCCATCAGGCCGTTGTCGCGCGCCTGCTGGATCTGCCAAGCATATCGTCGAGCAGAAGTCGGGCCACTTCGAGCCGGACAAGTTCGAAGACCATTATGAGCAGGCGGGTTGGCCCTTGGGCTTCTGGTCGAGCAGCTCCTGTAGCGATCGCAGCGACACGTAAGCCCGCGCCGAGCAACCTGTTCAACCTGATGGACGCCCTGAAGCAGAGCATCCAGAGCGAAGGCAAGGCTGCGCCCGCGAAATCCACCAAGGCAAAGAAGGCGCCCTCCAAGCCGCGCCGCAAAGCGGGCTAGTGGACCTCGAGGGCCTGGTTTCGAAACATACGCCGGCCGCTCGAAGAACTGGATCAAGGTCAAGAACCGGACGCATCCGGCGATGTCGCGGAGTTTAGAGTGAACGAATTGGTTTCGGCCTGGTTGAAGGACCTGGTCCCCTACACGATGATCGCCACAGGTTTGGTGTTGGTGGTGGCCAGCCTGATAGCTAGATCGCGCCGAAAGCAATTGCAGGCGCAGCTGGACGAAGCGGATCCGGGAAGAACCTCGCGGCAGCAGATGGCGCCGCTTCCGCGCTTGCTTTCCACTGAACATAGAAAAGCCGACGCCGATTAGAGCGGCAAACCGTCATCTTCTATTATCTCTCGAGCTATATCCCAAGGCGGATCAAGCCGATGTCTGAGATCGAAGTCTATACAGGCCGCTACGAACGCGAACATGGCCACACGCCGTCCGGACGCCGCTTATGGCAATTCACCCTGGTTTCCGAGACCGGAGCACTGCTCTACGAGATCAAGCTCCGTCAGCAGATGATCTACCCGACGGCGCTGGCGCGCGCCCGCGCGACCGCCGAACAAAGAAACGCGTTCCGGATCATTGTGGAACCGTAGGGCTGCGGAACGAATTCCGTCCATAGACCGACGCTTGGGCTCATCTAGGATTGAATTCCGGACGATTGCTGGGCCGAGAGAGTATGGGCCTATTCCTGCAACGGGATGATCTCCCGTAGCTTCCCGGTGCAGGCCCACCAGCAAGCAGGGCGAGCTCTGCATTGCCCTGCAGCCGGCCAAGAGCCCATGGCCCTAGCCGAGTTGCATACGGGAGCCTTTCGCTCCGTTGAGTAGCCGCTTGAGATGAAAGCCAGCGAGTGGGTCGTCGGCATGCACTCCCACCAGCGCGGCAAAGGCCGGCATGGCCGAAGCGTCCTCGGCCTCGAGCTTGGCGAAGGCTTGGGCGTATCGTGCGGTCGCTGGCGCCTCGAATTCCGCCGGGGCGAGCGGTTCATAGGCGCGCAACGGTTCGCTGCGCCCGCGCAGCAGGAGGTCGCCGACCGGCCGTCCCTTGAAGTCTGCCGCTGCACCCGCAACCGCAGCACTAACGCAGACCCGTGTTCCCAACGTCTTGTTCGCTGTCTCGAGCCGTGCAGCGGTATTGATGGTATCGCCATAGGCTGTGTAATCGAAGAAGCGACTGCCGCCGAAATTGCCAACCAGGGCGGGGCCAGCGTGCACGCCGATCCGTGTGGCCCCGAAATCGACACCCTTTTCCTTCCAGCGTCCGCGGAACACCTCCGCCCATCGATCGATCGCCTGCGCGCAGGCTATAGCGCGGTTAGCGTAGTCGGCCTGCTCGCCGGGCGCGTTGAACAGCACCTGGATCGCATCGCCGATCACCTTCGCCACCGTGCCCTCATGAGCGAAGACGACGTCGGTCAGGCCGCCGACATATTCATTAAGCAGCTCCGCCAGCACTTCGGGCGCGGCGGTTTCGACCAGCGAGGTGAAGCCCGTAATGTCGGTGAAAATGACGGCGACATCACGCCAGTGCACCTGCATGTCGTTACCGTCGCCGCCTGTAGCAAGACGCTTGGCAAGCTCAGGCGAGAAATAGCGGGACAGCGAGGCGTGGGCGCGCTCGGCTTCGACCTGGCGGCGGCGCGCCTCGCGCAGCATGTCGATGTGACGTATCGTTTTCTGAATAGTCGTTTCCAGGTCGGCAAAATCGATCGGCTTGGTAAGGAAATCAAACGCGCCCCGGTTCATCGCCGTGCGGATGTTGCTCATGTCGCCGTAGGCGGAAACAATAATGGTCGACTTCTTTTCCTCGGCCTCCTGTAGTTTCGCCAGCAGCGATAAGCCGTCCATGCGCGGCATGTTGATGTCGGAGACGACCAAGTCAACGTCGGGATGCGCCTCGATCGACTGCAGGGCTTCAAGGCCGTCATGGGCGAAGACGAAACTGACCTGCCCGTCGCGAATCTGACGGCGGAATTTTTGCAGGACGAGAGCCTCCAGATCCGGCTCGTCGTCGACTACCAGGATGGTGGCGGTCATGCGACCTGTCCGAGCCTTGCGTCGATCTCCTGGCGAAGCTGCCCGAAGTCGATCGGCTTGGTCAATAGAGCGTCGGCGCCACGCTCCAATGCTGTCCTGCGGGTTTCCGCGTCACCATAGGCCGTAATCATGATCACGGGAACGTCGGGCCGTCTGGCTCGTACCTCTGGCAGCATTTCCAGCCCGCTCATTCCGGGCATGTTGATGTCCGATAGAATCAGGATCAGCGAGGGATCGCGAACGTCAGCGGCCCGCTGAAGTGCCGCCGGCGCGGAAGCGGCGAACTCCATGAAAAACCGGCCGGCACGCAGCTCGCGCCGAAAATGCTGTCGATACAATACCTCGACGTCGGGCTCGTCGTCGACGACGAGAATGTAAACGCTCAACTCGTGCCTCCGCTATTGCCTTGTACTGCCACCATCCGCGGCAGGGTAATGACGAACTCCGTAAATTCTCCCGGCTCAGTCTCGACGGCGATCCTGCCGCCGTGCTGTTTCACGATGATGTCGTGGCTCATCGAAAGGCCGAGCCCGGTGCCTTCGCCGGCGGGCTTGGTCGTAAAGAAAGGATTGAAGATCTTCGCTTTGATCTCCTCCGCAATCCCGACGCCATTGTCGCGGATTCTAATCTCCACTTCATTTGCCAGAGCCCGCGTGGTTGCGCTCAATGTCGGCTCAAAGGCATCGCCGGCAGCTTCCTTGCGCTTGTGAGCCGCATAGAAGCCATTGGAGATCAGGTTGAGCAACACCCGCGTGATCTCCTGCGGGTAAAGCTCCGCCGTCCCGGCATTCGGATCGAGGTCGCGTTTGAGCATGACGTTAAAGCCGGATTTCTCCGCGCGTGCGCCGTGATAAGCAAGGTTAAGGCTTTCCTCGACAATTGTATTAATGTCGGTCGGACGACGTTCGCCCGTCCCCTCACGCGAATGCAGCAACATGTTCTTGACGATGGAATCGGCACGTTTGCCGTGCTGCACGACCTTGTCGAGATTGCCCTTCAGCATCTGCGCAAGCTCGTCCACGTCGGTGCGGATCTTGTCATCGAGTTCCGCATTTCCAAGCAGCTCGTTGAGCTCGCCGATCAATTCGGCGGACAGCGCAGAGAAATTGTTGACAAAATTGAGTGGGTTCTTGATCTCGTGCGCGATGCCGGCAGTGAGCTGGCCGAGGGATGCAAGCTTCTCGGTCTGCACCAGGCGGTCTTGGGCGGCGCGCAATTCATCGAAAGATTTGGCCAGTTCGCGGGTGCGAGCTTGAACCTCCTCGAACAGGCGGACGTTGCCGAGCGCGATCACCGCCTGATCGGCGAAGGTCTGAAGGAGCGTGACCTGCTTGTTACTGAAGGGCTGCACCTCGGCGCGGCGAAGTACGATCGCGCCAATGCTCCCACCTTCGCTTAGCATCGGCACGGCTAGAATGGTACGGCAACCATCCTGTCGCGACATCGCTTGCGCAATAGGAACGTCGCGGCCTTCATCGGAGAGGACGTCGTGCAAGTGGATCGGCATCCGCTCGGCAATTGCGAGCCCCGACACGGAGGTGCGGTCGTCGATCCACGTCTGAGTGCCCATTCCGATCGATCCGTAATGGGCGCGAACGACGAGATCCTGCCCCTCCTTCAGGACCAGCACCGAATCATAGGCCTCGCAGAGCTCACAGGCGCTCTCGACGATGGTGCGCAGGACCGGCTCAACGTCGGTCGGCGAGGAGGCGATCACCTTGAGAATATTGGCACTTCCGGTTTGATAGGTCAGAGCCTCGGAGAGGTCGCGCGTCTTTGATTGCACTTCTTCGAACAAGCGGACGTTTTCGATGGCAATAACGGCCTGGTCGGCGAAGGTCGAGACGAGTTCGACCTGCTTGTCGGTAAAGGGCTCAACCACCTTGCGCGCCAAAAACAGGACACCGATGGGCTCTCCCGAGCGAAGAAGTGGAACGCCGAGTAGAGTGCGATATCCGGCCGCTTGCTGCATCTCCGGATAGGAGTAATCGGCATCGGCGAGGACGTCGGCGATCTGGACCGCCTTGCGCGCCAGAAGCACCCTTCCGACGAGACTACCGCGTCCCGGATGGAGACGAACGGCGTCTGCGATCTTCACCCAATCGATCGAGAACTTGTAGTTGGTTACGTGGTGGTAGCCGCCCGTTTCATCTTGCCGGGTCATCGCCGCCATGTCGGCGTTGCAGAGCTGCGCGGCCGATTCGGTCAGGGTGTCGAGTACGGTTTGCAGATCGAATGCCGAGCGGCTGATGACCTTAAGCACGTCGGCGGTCGCGGTTTGCTGATTCAAGGCTTCGGTAAGGCTGCGCGTCTTCGCCTGCACTTGTTCAAACAGTTTGACGTTCTCGATCGCGATCACCGCTTGGTCGGCGAACGTCGCTACCAGCTCGATCTGCTTGTCCTCAAAAGACCCGACGGCGAAGCGAAACAGGTTGATGACACCAAAGGCGTGTCCCTCCCGAACGAGCGGGACGCCGAGCGCGGCCCGAAACCCTATGAGTTCTTGTGCTCGAGGGCGATTGAAGTGTGGATCAGCGAGCACGTCCGGGACGCGAACGGGACGCCCATCGAGAATAGTCCGGCCGAAAATCGAGCTGCGGTCTGCTTTTGTCGTGTAGGTCTGGAAGTGATCGACCCATTCGGGTTTGCAGCCATAGGTGGCGGCAAGCCGGTAGTTGCCCTCGTCCTCGTAACGGATTGTTCCAATGTCGGCGTCGCACAGCCGACAGGCTGAGGAGAGCAAGGCATCCAGCACGGTCCGCAGATCGAACGCCGAGCGACTGATCACCTTAAGTACATCGGCGGTGGCGGTCTGCCGCTGCAATGCCTCGCTCAGCTCATGCGTTCTCGCCCGAACCTGCTCGAACAGGCGTGCGTTCTCGATAGCGATCACTGCCTGGTCGGCGAAGGTTTGCAATAACTGCACGTGGTGATCCACGAACGATCCCGCTTCGACTCGCGTCACGCTGATCAGACCGATCGGCACACTGTTGCTCATCAATGGCGCGAGCAGCATGCTGTGGAAGCCACGCGCCCGAGCGATCTGCTTGATCTGCGAGTCTGGAAGTGCCTCGATATCGCCGATCTGGACCGGTTTGCCAGCCTGTGCGAGCCCGAACGGCTCGAAGCGAGCGACGGAGGTCGGAAATCCGGCCTTCAGCACCTCGTCAGCGGCCGAGCTTGTCGGCGTGAAGGCCGCGAGGTGCGCAATGTCGTCAACGAAGCGGAATACCGCCGTCGAAAAGCCGCCGATAAGCCGCTTGGCGCTGCTCGCGATGGCATCGAACACCGGCTGTACGTCGGACGGTGACGACGCAATGACCTTCAGAATGTCGGCAGTGGCGGTCTGCCGCTCCAGCGTTTCCCTGGTCTCGTTGAACAGGCGCGCATTCTCGAGCGCGATCGCCGCCTGGTCGGCAAAGCTCTGCAATAGCAAGAGCTCATCATCCGAAAACGGTTCGAGCCGGTCGCGATGGACGATTAGGGAGCCGATCGCCTTACCCCGGTTGCGAAGCGGCGTGCCACACATGGTTCGCGTGCCAGCGGCCCTGGCGTGCGGCAGGCCGGGAAACTCAGCTAGATCGGGATCGAGATTATCGAGATTCGGCACGTGAATCTGCTGGTTTCGTCCGACCACCGCGCCGGGCATGTTGTGGCCGCCGACTTTGATGGCGGTCAGCGGCACTGCCGCACGGATAAGCTGGGCGCTCGCTCCGTACCGGTAGGCCTTTCCCCATTCGCCGTTCTCGGCGAGCTGGATCGAGACGCTGGAGGCGCCGATCAGCCGGGCGGTGGTCTCGGCGATCTGTTCCAGCGCTCGGTCGGCGTCGCCGGAGGCGCCTGCAATGGTGGCGAGGATGTCCGCGCTGGCCGTCTGGCAATCTCGCGATTGTGCCAGCTCGCGTTGCAGCCGTTCGGCCTCAATGGCGCTCGATTGCAGCTTCTGCTCGAGCATGGCGATCCTGCACGCAAGATCGGCGTCTTGGGACAGCCCGGTCATCGATAAATCCATATCGCCCAGCGCCCGAAGGCGCCACGCCAACACCATCTGAAAGCCCAATTATCCCACGGTCAGGCGCCGCCGACCAGCAATAACATTGCAGATTGGGTCGAAGACCTTCTCCCGGCCGAGGCAACCCGGGCTCCTTACAGATGCCATTTTTTGCTGACGTTCCGTCTCGGCGCGAAATTTTCAGAGTACTTTGAGCACGAAGCCGCAGGCGATGGCCGCGGTGTACAAGACCGTTCGTGTGTTGTGCCGGCGTTGACGCGGAGAGCAGCCCTGGAATTACGGGTCCCGCAGATTGAGGGTCATGAAAGCTGCCATGAGACCGGCGTGCAACGATTTACGTGCTGATGGAGGTTGTGATGGAGTCTATCCGAACTTACCCTCGTGTTGACGAGGACGTGCGCTGCGAACGCCTTCACGCCAGACAATTCTCTCTGAGGACAATAGGTCTTTGTTTCAAGCCGTGATGCCTACACCCGGCTACTGGCTAATCAACCGCGATCGACCGGCGGCCCGAAAAGCCAATCTACGTTCCATTGCAAAGGAGCGGAACGAAGTCGGCATGTCGGCGCCGCGTGGGGAGCGTTCGGTTTGCTCGGC
>NZ_JBXEJO010000033.1:0-99220 GCF_056837965.1 Bradyrhizobium ferriligni | reverse complement strand
GGGTTGGGGAGGGGGTATCACCGCGAGTCACATCGAGGAAAGAGCCCCCACCCGCATCGCATCTTCGATGCGATGCGACCTAAGAGCGAGCTTCGCTCGTCTCGACCCCGCAAGCGGGAGAGGTGCAACGAGTTTGCGGTGAGATCAATCCAAATCAGTTTCATTTCACGTATCGATCGCGTCCTTGATCCGCTTGCGGCTGAGCGGCAGGTCGCGCAGCCGCTTGCCGGTTGCATGCGCGATGGCATTGGCGAGCGAGGCGGCGGCCGGCCCCTGCCCGGTCTCGCCGCTGCCGAGGAACGGCTGGCCGGGGCGGTTGATGATGTGGACGGCGATACTGTCGGGCACCGCATTGAAGCGCAGGATCGGGTAGGTCTGCCAGTCGATGCTGGTGATCCTTGTCTCATCGAAGGTGACGCTTTCATAGAGCGTCCAGCTCGTCGACTGCACGATCGCGCCCTCGATCTGGTTGGTGATGCCGTCCGGATTGACGACCTGGCCGGCGTCGACGGCGGCGACCGCGCGCACCAGCCGGGCCCGCCCGGTTTCGCGATCGACCTCGACCTCGGATGCGATGGCGCAATAGGCGGCAAGATTCTTGTAGCGCGCGAACGCGAAGCCGTAGCCGCGATTTCGCGGCGGCTGCTGCCCGCGCGTCCAGCCGAATTCCTCCGCGGCCTTCTCGACCACCGCGCGGCCGCGCTGGTCGTCGAGATGCCTGAGGCGAAACTCGACCGGATCGGCACCGGCGAGAGCGGCCAGTTCATCCATGAAGCTCTCGGTCGAGAACACGTTGTGATAGCCGCCGAGCGCGCGCATCGCGGAGATCCGCAGCGGCATCGCGGGGATGAAATGATGCATCACATGCGCGTTCGGAAAATTGTAGATCGGGATCGCGTTGCGATCGCCGCCACCTTCCGGCAGCGGCAACGGCTTTGGTGCGGGCACCGCGAATGATCGCGTCATGTGCTGGGCCGCAAGCAGCGCGCCGGCGCCGCCCGGCCGCATCGAATGGGTGTTGCTCCACACCGCAAAATTCCAGTCGGCGATCTTGCCGTCGGCCGTCAGCGACGCGCTCAATTTCGTCACCATCGCCGGACCATACGGCTCCCAGCCGTGCTCCTGCTCGCGCATCCACTGCACCCGAATTGGGCGGCCTGGCAGCGCCCGGGCGATCAGCGCGGCGTCGGCCGCGGCATCGTCGGCGCCGTTGTGGCCATAGCAGCCGGAGCCTTCGACATGGATCAGGCGGACGCTGGCGGGCGTCATACCGAGCATCTCGGCGATCGCCTGCCGGTCGGGATAGACGCCCTGCGTGTGCGTCCACACCGTCATCGCGCCATCGATGAATTGCGCGACCGCGCAGGACGGCCCGATCGAACCGTGCGACTGGTAAGGCCGCGTGTAGGTCGCTTCGAGCGACCGCGCGCCGCTCACCGTGGGATCGCTACGCTGGAAGATCGCGAAATCCTGTGAAGGCAGCGCAGTCAGCACCTTGGCCAGATCGTGCTGGTTCGGCAGCTTCGCGCTCTCCCGCCACTTCGCCGCGGCGGCCAGCGCGTGCATGGCCTTGACCGTCGAAAATTCCTTCTCCGCCACCACGGCCAGGAAGTTGCCGTCGCGCACGATTTGAATCACGCCGGGCATTTTCTCGATCGCGGCCGTGTCGCATTCCACGAGCTGCGCGCCGTAGCTCGGCGGGCGCACCACGCGCGCATGCACCATGCCGGGAAGCCGCATGTCCTGCACATAGGCGGCGCCGCCCGTGACCTTGGCGGGAATGTCGACGCGCGGCACCGGCTGGCCCATCACCTTGAAGCTCGCCGGATCCTTCAGGCTCGATGTCGGTTGCGCCTGGACGTGCAACATGTCCGCGGCAACAAGCTCGCCATAGCCCAGACGCCGGCCATCTGGAGCGACGACGGCGGCATTCTCGGTTCGCAAGCCGTCCGGCGGCAAGTCGAAGCGCTTTGCCGCCTCGGCCACCAGCAACATGCGCGCCTGCGCTGCGGCATGCAGGATCGCCGTGCCGCTGTCCTGCATCGAATGGCTGCCGGACGTGTAACCCTCGTTCGCCGTGAGTTTGGTGTCGGCGGTGATCACCTTCAGCGCATCGAAGGGAATATCGAGCTGCTCGGCCGCGATCTGCTGGAACGCGGTGCGGAATCCCTGGCCGAGTTCGGCCTTGCCCGTAAAGGCTGTGACCTGGCCATTGGCATCGATACGGATCCAGGAATCCAGATTGGGCGATTTCGCCAGGCTGCCCGGCAACTCCGGGCTCTGCGCAGCCTTCTGCTCCTGCGCCACCGCATGGCGCAGCGAGAAGCTGACGATCAGCGCGCCGCCACCGGCCAGCACGCTGCGGCGATCGAGAACCACCGGCGCGGTCATCGGACGCTCCTGTCGTTTGCGGCGTCGGCCGTATCCATCAACCTGGCGGCGCGGTGCACTGCGCGCAGGATGCGCATATGGGTGCCGCAGCGGCAGAGATTCGGCTCCAGCTCGGCGCGGATCTGCGCATCCGACGGCTTCGGGTTGCGCATCAGCAGTGCCTGCGCGCGCATCATCATCCCGGCGATGCAGTAGCCGCACTGCGCCGCCTGCTCCTCCATGAAGGCGCGCTGGATCGGCGCCGGCGCGGCCACGGTGCCGAGCCCTTCGAGCGTCGTCACCTGCTTGCCCTCGACCAGGACCAGCGGCGTGACGCAAGACAGCACCGCCTTGCCGTCGACGATCACCGTGCAGGAGCCGCATTGCCCGAGACCGCAGCCGAACTTGGCGGCATTGAGCGCCAGATCATTGCGCAGCACATAAAGCAGCGGCGTATCCGGTTCCGCATCGACCTGATGATCCCGGCCATTGACCTTCAATGTCATCATGGCTTGCCTCGCTGTCTGGATTCCGATGGCGTGTCGCGCGCCGCAAGCGACGCGGCCCGCACAGCCCGCGCATCGCGCGCCGCCTTGTCGAGATTGGCCCACGCCGGCCGCTTGCCGAATCGGGCGCGCAGATAGGCCGTGAGCGCGACCATCTGCGCATCATCGATGCTGGCCGCGAAGCCCGGCATGATCGGGCTGCGCTCGCCTTCGACGGCGCCAACGCCCGACAACACGATATTGAGGAGGTTGCGCGGGTCGGGGCTTGCGATCGCCGTGCTGAGCGCGAGATTAACGCCGCCATAGGGCAGCGCGCGGTTGCCCTCATGGCAGGCGGCGCACGCCGCGGAATAGATCGCCGCGCCGGCCGCATGGGCCTGTGCCGCATCATCCGAAGACGATTGCGCCACGACGTCGGCTGGCCGTTTGCGATCCGGCGCCGGCGCGCCCGAGATATCGGCCATGTACACCGCGATGGCCCGCACGTCGCTGTCGGGCACCGTCGCCAGATTGCCGACCACTTCAGCCATCGGCCCGCGCGCGGTGCCATGATCGGCCTGCCAGCCGTGACGCAGATAGGCGTAGAGCGCGTCGGCGGTCCACGGCACCGGGGCGTGCGAGGTGTCGTTCAGCGCGTAGGCGTGCCAATTGTCGACCTCGCCGCCGGAGAACTGCGCATTGACGCGCTCGGCGCCAAGCGCGTTGCGCGGCGTATGGCAGGCGCCGCAATGCGCGAGCCCCTCCACCAGATAGGCGCCGCGGTTCCAATCCGCGCCCTTCGCCGGGTCCTGAGGGACATCGCCGCTGCGCAGATACAGCAGCTTCCACCCTGCGATCAGCGGTCGATAGTTGAGCGGAAACGACAGCTGATTCGCCGGTGGCGACGCGTGGACCGGCTGTCGCGTCATCAGGAACGCATAAAGCGCCCGGTCGTCCGCATCCGAGACGTTGGTGAAATGGTCATAGGGAAAGGTCGGGTAGAGATGCTGGCCATCGCGCGCCACGCCCGAGCGCATCGCGCGGACGAACGCCTCCTCCGGCCAGCGCCCGATGCCGGTTTCGGCATCCGGCGTGATGTTGGATGAGAAGACGATGCCGAACGGCGTTGGAACCGGGAGCCCGCCGGCATAAGTCGCGCCGCCCTGCACGGTATGGCAGGTGTTGCAGTTGCCGATCGCGGCGAGTTCGCGGCCGCGTTTGACCACATCGGGGTCGAAGGTATCGGCCCGCGGCGGCGCAATGGCGGCAATTTGCGGCCACCAGGCGACCGCGATGCCCACTGCCGCGCCCGCGACCAGCACGATCGCGGCAATGCCTGTGATGATCCGCAGCTGACCAGTCATGCTGAATTGAGTTTGTTGTTGGGACGTGTATTAACACCTTTCGTTCCGGTATCGTTCGGCCAGAAGACCTCGATCACCGCCTGTTGACCCCAAGGAAATCCTGGGAAATCCCGAAGGGATCGCGCAAGGGATCATGACCGCCCAGCCAGCCCTCGATCGCGCCTCCGCCCCGTCTCGCGATGCGCTGTCCGTGCTCAGTTCCGTGTTCGGCCTGTCGGGCTTCCGCGGCGCGCAGGAAAAGATCATCCGCCACGTCACCGATGGCGGCAACTGCCTGGTGCTGATGCCGACCGGCGGCGGCAAGTCGCTGTGCTACCAATTGCCGTCGCTGCTGCGCGACGGCTGCGGCATCGTGGTATCGCCTTTGATCGCGCTGATGCGCGACCAGGTCGCGGGCCTCACTGAAGCCGGCGTCAACGCCGCGGTGCTGAATTCGACGCTGTCCTATGAGGAAGCCTCCGAGGTCGAGCGGCGGCTGCTCGCCGGCGATCTCGACCTGCTTTATGTGGCGCCCGAGCGGCTGCTGACGCCGCGCTGCCTCAATCTGCTCGGCCAGGCGCAGATCGCGCTGTTTGCGATCGACGAGGCGCATTGCGTCTCGCAATGGGGCCATGACTTCCGCCCGGAATATATCGGCCTGTCGGCACTCGCCGAGCGCTTCCCGAAAGTGCCGCGCATCGCGCTGACCGCGACCGCAGACGCGGTGACCCGAAGGGAGATCGCCGAGCGACTGCAGCTGACCGACGCACCGCAATACGTCGCGAGCTTCGACCGGCCCAATATCCGCTACGAGATCGTCGACAAGCAGAATGCGACCACGCAGCTGAAGAACTTCATCAAGGAGCGGCATGCCGGCGACGCCGGCGTGGTCTATTGCCTGTCCCGCGCCAAGGTCGAGGATGTCGCGGCGGCGCTCAGCGAGGCCGGCATTGCGGCGCTGCCCTATCATGCCGGTCTCGATGCCGGCGTGCGCGCCCGGCATCAGGACCGCTTCCTCAACGAGGACGGGCTCGTGATCGTCGCCACGATCGCCTTCGGCATGGGGATCGACAAGCCCGACGTGCGCTTCGTCGCGCATCTCGATTTGCCAAAGAGCATCGAAGCCTACTACCAGGAGACCGGGCGTGCCGGCCGCGACGGCAAGCCGTCGGCGGCATGGATGGCCTACGGCCTGTCCGACATCGTGCAGCAACGCCGCATGATCGATGAATCGACCGGCTCCGACGCCTTCAAGCGCGTCTCGGTCGGCAAGCTCGACGCCCTGGTTGCGCTGGCTGAAACGGTGCATTGCCGCCGGCAGCGCCTGCTCGGGTATTTCGGCGAGACCCGCGCGGAGGAAAGCTGCGGCAATTGCGACAACTGCCTGACGCCCCCGCGCGTCCGCGACGGCAAGGTGCTTGCACAAAAGCTGCTGTCCTGCGTCTACCGCACCGGACAACGTTTCGGCGCCATGCACCTGATCGACGTGCTGGTCGGGCGGCTGACCGAACGGGTCAAGCAGTTCAACCACGACCAGCTGTCGGTGTTCGGCATCGGCCGCGAGCTCAACGAGAAGCAATGGCGCGCGGTGCTGCGCCAGCTGGTGGCGATGGGCCATCTGCGCGCCGACAGCGATGCGTTCGGCGCGCTTGTTCTGACCGACAGCGCCCGCGGCGTGCTGAAGGGCGAGACCGCGGTGATGTTGCGCGAGCAGCCGGAAGGCGCGCGCAACCGCGCAGTCCGCGGCAAGTCGCGCCGCGGCGAGCTTGTGCCCGCGGCCGACAGCCCGGGTGGCGTCGCAAATCCCGCCCTGCATGCGGCGCTACGCGCCTGGCGCTCGGACGTCGCGCGCCAGCGCGGCGTGCCGGCCTATGTCGTTCTGCACGATTCCACCATCGACGGCATCGCCGCGATGCGGCCGGACACGCTGGGCGAGCTGCGCAACATCGCAGGGATCGGCGACAAGAAGCTCGAGCACTACGGCGACGAGCTGATCCGCATCGTGAAATCCACCGACGGCTGAGCGGCACGCCGGATCTCAAACCGGTCCAAGCGCGCTTGTTTGACTGCGATCACACGCTGCCCGGGGAGCAGCGCATCTCTATGCAATCCCTGGCTGCGTCGACCGAGCCTGCTCCGGATACCGTAACCCTTCGCCTCGCGGCATAGGAGCCATACCCGACGGGGCAACGCCTGCGCTTGCGGTCCGCGCTGCCCTCGCCCTAATCTTTGCTCACTGCGTCCAACGAGGCGCGGACACGGCATAACGATATAGGGAAGAGACGGCCCATGGCTCAGGAGAGCACCGCGCGCAAGGCTGCGCGCCCTGCCGAAACCGGAACGTTCGATGCCGTGGTGATCGGCGCCGGGTTCGCCGGCATGTACATGCTGCATCGGCTGCGCGGACTCGGCTTCACCGCGCGGGTCTATGAAGCCGGCGGCGGCGTCGGCGGCACCTGGTACTGGAATCGCTATCCCGGCGCGCGTTGCGACGTCGAGAGCCTGCAATATTCCTTCTCGTTCTCCGAGGAACTCGATCAGGACTGGAGCTGGTCGGAGAAGTATTCTCCGCAGCCCGAAATTCTCGCCTACGCCAATCACGTCGCCGATCGCTTCGATCTGCGCAGCCAGATCGTGTTCGACACCCGCGTCACCGCGGCGACCTTCGACGAGCAGGCAGGCACATGGCTGATCGAGACCGACCGCGGCGACAGGGTCACCGCAAAGTTCTGCATCATGGCGGTCGGCTGCCTGTCGGCGCCGAACCGGCCGGCTTTCCCAGGCATGGCGGATTTCAGCGGGCCGATCTATCACACCGGCGAATGGCCGCATGAGGGCGTCGACTTCACCGGCCTGCGCGTCGGCGTGATCGGCACCGGCTCGTCGGCGATCCAGTCGATCCCGATCATCGCGCAGCAGGCCTCCGAGCTCACCGTGTTCCAGCGCACCGCGACGTGGTCGGTGCCAGCGTGGAACGAGCGGCTGTCGGCGGAATATCTGAGGGAAGCCAAGGCGCATTATCCCGAGCTGCGCGCCAAGGCCCGTGCGCGCCCGACCGGCTTCTATTTCCAGTTCAACGCCCAGCCCGCCTTGCAGGCGAGCGAGCGGGAGCGCGAGCGGCAATACGAAGAAGCCTGGCAGCGCGGCGGCCTGCCCTTCCTCGGCGCCTTCGGCGATCTCCTGTTCGAGAAGGCCGCCAACGACACCATCGCCGATTTCGCGCGCGAGAAGATCCGCGGCATCGTCAAGGATCCCGCCACCGCCGAGCTGCTGTGCCCGCGAAACGTGTTCGGCTGCAAGCGGCTCTGCGTCGACACCAATTATTTCGAGACCTACAATCTGCCGCATGTGAAGCTGGTCGACGTGTCGACGACGCCGATCGATCGCTTCACGACCGAAGGCATTATCGTCGACGGCACCGAATACAAGTTCGATGCGATCGTCTCCGCCACCGGCTTTGCAGCCATGACCGGCTCGTTCGACAAGATCGCGATCACCGGCCGCGGCGGGCAGACGCTGGCCGAGAAATGGCGGGCGGGCCCGCGCGCCTATCTCGGCCTTGCCTCCGAGGGCTTTCCGAACCTGTTCATGATCACCGGGCCCGGCAGCCCCTCGGTGCTCGCCAGCATGATCCAGGCGATCGAGCAGCATGTCGACTGGCTGGCGGATTGCATCAGTCATATGCGCGACATCGGCGCCGGCACGATCGAGGCGGTCCGCGACGACGAGGACGCCTGGGTCGCTCATGTCAACGATGTCTCCACGGTCTCGCTGCGCTCGACCTGCAGCTCCTGGTATGTCGGCGCCAACATCCCGGGCCGTCCCCGCGTGTTCATGCCCTACATCGGCGGCTTCCCGATCTATGTGCAGAAGTGCAATGAGGTGATGAACTCGGGTTACGACGGCTTCGTGCTGCGGGGCGGGCACAACGGCAATGCACCGCCGCAGGTGCGCTTCACCGAGCGCTGGCAAGTGCCGCTCGACATCGAGGTGATCTCGCCGGCCGCGGTCGCCGCGAAGCGGGTTCCCGTGGTCTGAGCCACCACGGTATCCTCCGCCGGATTGCGCATGATAGTGTCGCGTCGGCCCGCGCTTCAAACCGCGGGCCGACGGGGAACATGGCCGACACGGCATTGCAGGGATTGATCGAGCGGATCGGCGCCGACCATGTGGTGCGCCGGCTTGGGATCGAGGCCGCGCACGAGAAGCAGCTGTTCGGCCAGGGCACGCTGGTGTTCAACGTCGAGAACTGGAAGCTGGCGCCGCGGATCATCGAGACCGCGCTCAGGGTGACCGGCCTCCACGGCCGCGCGCGGCGCAACGCCGATAGGGTCGAGGTACGGCGCAATCTGGTGACGTCGGCGCGGCTGCCGGCGGCCTTCGACGGCTTCACCATCCTGCATCTCAGCGATCTCCACGCCGACATCAGCCAAGACGCGATGCGGCATCTGGCTGACATCGTGCGCGATATCGCCTGCGATATCTGCGTTCTCACCGGCGACTACCGCGGCAAGACGTACGGGCCGTTTGAAACGAGCCTCGCGCTGATGCGGGATCTGTGCGCGCGGCTCAAGCTGCCGCGGTACGGCATCCTCGGCAATCATGACAGCATCCGCATGACGCCGGCGCTGGAGGCGATGGGGATCAGGATGCTGTTCAATGAGCAGGAGCCGATCACGCGCGATGGCGCGGCGATCCACCTCGCCGGGATCGACGACGCGCATTTCTATCGCACCGACGATATTGCAAAGGCTGCCGCGGCGATCCCGCGCGATGCGTTCTCGATCCTGCTGGCGCATACGCCGGAATCCTATCGCCCGGCGGCGGCGGCCGGCTTCGACCTGATGCTGAGCGGCCATACCCATGGCGGCCAGCTCTGCCTGCCCGGCGGCATCGCGATCAAGCTGGAGGCGCGGCTGCCGCGCCGGATGGGCAGCGGCGCCTGGCGCTTCGGCGCGCTTGCCGGCTACACATCGGCCGGCGCCGGCACCAGCCTCGCGCCGGTGCGGCTGAACTGCCCGGCCGAGATCACGGTGCATACGCTGCGGCGGCTCGGTTGAGCTCACCCCGCCCGTACGCCGCAGGCGCCCATTGCCAAAATATCGAAAACAACCCCATGCAAAGTAGCCGGAGGCTGCCCGGACGTCGCAGGGAAAGACGCGTGGCCGGTACCCAGATGCAGTCGCCCTGCCGTAAGGACGGCAAGAAGGCGTAGCGGAGGTCTCAGTTTCCCCGTTTCGCGTTCGCGCTCTGCTCGTTCACCGTGCAGGTGATCAGCAGCGTGTAGCCGCGCGCAGTCTTGGCAATCTCGGCGGTCTCCTTCTTCATCTCCTCGCGCCACTCGGCGGTCCGGTACGCCACCGCGCTGTTGTCGAGAAAGTCACGCAGCGCGCCGGTCTTGATCGCGAAGTTGATGTTCTCCGGGATGGTCCCCGTCGCCCGCGCCATCCTGACCGCGTCGAGCTTGGCAGCCACGACACCGACCACCGCGCCGGTGAGGTCGAACAGCGGACCGCCGCTGTTGCCGGGCTGCACCGCGGCGCTGATCTGCAGATGACGGGTATCGTTGAGGATGCCGCTCAACGAAGAGACAATGCCCGTGGTGACGGTGAAATCGGATGTCAGCAATCCGTGATAGGGATAACCGATCGCCACCACGCCGTTGCCGACCAGGATGGGGTTTTGCCTGAGGCTGACGACGTCCTTGAACGGGGTCGGCGCCTGCAGCAACGCGAGATCATTGGTCTCGTCGTCGGACACCAGGCGCAGCTTGACCGGCGCCTCGCCGCTCAGGTTGCCCGTGATCTCGCTGCAGCCGCCGACGACATGGTGATTGGTGACGACGTGGCCGCTGCTGCTGACCACAAAGCCGGTCCCCGTCCCCGATCTCGCCTGTTTCTGCGTGGGCCCCGGAGCCGCCTGCTGCGGCGGCGCAGCCGCCGGCTTTGTCGCGACCGCGAACTCACCGGCATTGGCAACGCCGTTCTTCTTCACCGAGACGACGCAGTTGAGCAGTGCCGGCAGCAGCTGCGCAGTCTGATTGAGGTTGAACTGAAACAATTGTCCCTGCGCGAAGGCCGTCATCTGGCGCGCCTTGCGAAACTGGTTGATCAGCGCCGAGTTCACCGGCATCTCGACGTTGACGAGCTGCGTGCCGAGCGGCAGGCCGTAGACGTTGAACGCCGGCTGGCCGTCAAAGGTCAGCGCGAGCGGAAAGGCCTCGCCCGCCGTCAGGCGCCAGCTCTCATGGGCAAAACCAAGGCGCCAGCTGCCATTCTCGGCGATCGACACCATGAAGAAGATGCCGCTCTGATACGTGGTGCCCGCCGAGCAATGGGTGAACGCGCCATTCTTGTCGTTGGTGAAGGCGCCACCCTTCCAGTTGCCGACGCTGATCGAACCGTAGGGGCCGCGGGCGCTCGACGGAGTTGCAGACGCAAACAGCCATGCGACCGCAACGACCGCCCAGACCGCAACTCTCATGACGCACACTCCCCAGCCACAACCCATCATAGGAAGCGAAGAAATTCATCCGCAAGTGGAGCACGGCTTGGACTTTGGTCAAGCAGCCACTCAAGCCCGCCGCGGATGAGGCCATCGCCACACCCTCAGGTTACAGAACCTATGTTCCTATTTTGTTCTTATGTCAATCGGGGGTGCTGTCCGTATTTAAGCCCCCGTGTCCTGAGTTGATTTTCGGAGTGTCCCAATTCGGATTAAGCGAATGGAAACCAGGGGACCGGGATGATCCGGATAGGTCCATCAAGAGTTCTTTAAAGTGGCCCTGCGACGATCCTCAGCATTGGCTGAATGAGCTTGAGGATTGCCCATTCATGAAAGGGCTGTTCATTGCAATAAGCGTCATCGCCGGCCTTTTCATCGGCGATCAACACTTCAACCACGGTCAATACACGGACGCCGTGCAGCGCATGGTGGCTCAGATGAGGCATTCTTTCGGAATATAAGGCCGCCTCAATTGAACGGAGTGCCAGTCGCTGTTAGTGCGATTTATATGCCGTGATGATTTGGGCGAATTCGTCGTCATCATCGACGGTCACTAAACCGATGACCATCCAGCCTGCGCACAAGCCGAGAACCATCAACGCCATCTTTAGCCACGGTCTCATAAAAGCTAATATGCTCCGAGAACCAGCTATTTTCCACCCCACCGGTCGTTTGGTGCTCTCGTATTAGGCCCCAGTGGGCCATTGGATGTTCTGGCCCATCAATTTCATGGCCGCCATCTGTTCTTGATTTAGCTCAGCGAGCGGAACAACGGCGGCATCCGGGGATTCACCGTGGGTGAACCGAGTTTCCTTGGCCTGATCTTGATTTGAGCGCTAAAGTGCGCACGCTCGCTCGAAACACCTTTGAGAGGAGAGTCATGAAGTCAATTTTCAGAATTGCTTTGGCCTTAGCTATTTTTGCCGGCTCCACCGCGACCTACGCGCAGACCCCAACCACACAGAAGGCCGCGACCGGCCAAAAGGGCGCCGCTAAAAACGCGAAACGAACTTCCATGCATGATGGCTGCCATAGCAGGGCGGCCCAAATGTCGGGAAAGCCTTGCCATTAACGTAAAGGAGGCCGCCTCAGTTGGTGGCCTCTTCCTCGTCCTGTTCGGCCAAAATCTCTTTGTCGAGTTCGAGTTTCTTAATCAGCCCGTTCGATTTCCTTGACGCCGATCTGTCCGGTCACGAGCAAGCAGAAACTGGCATCCTTCGCCAAGAGCCCTGTTGTTAGTTCGCGTTCGCCATCAGCATGACCTCCCCTTGACCTGCTGGCGCCGCTTGGAGAGGGGACGCGGACGATGGGCGCTGCGACGCAGCCCCATCCATTTCGCTCTCTTCCCCGGCCACGCCCGGCCTCAACCTCGTCGATCACAAGTCGCCCGGCGATCTCATCACGTAAAAAGAAACAGCCCCAGCACCCTTGGAGGATAATGCTGGGGCCGTTCTCATTGCTGTCGCCGAGCCGCCGCTGTCGGTAATCGGGCTAGCCCCTCTGGGCCTCAAAAATTGTCCTTAATAAAACTGCTCTGCCCAGTGACGCGAATGATCCAATCAAAGCGTGAGCCAGTCAATTAACTTGGGTAAATCAAAGGTAAAGAAATCGTCCGGATGCTTAACGGGCCGGGCCGGGTGTCCTAATTTCCGGCTGCGAGCGTCCTAACTAGGACAGCACCTCAATTGGGGTCCTGTCCGTATTTAAACCCCGTGTCCTAAGTTGGATTTCGGAGTATCATAATTCGGATTAGGCGACGGAAACCGCAACTCGGTTCAATGTTCTCGGTAGGACAGCCGAGACGACCATCCGATGTTCTGGCCCCATCAAGGTCCATGGGACACCATTCGTTCTTGATTTAAGTCAATGAGCAGAACAGAGGGGCATCCGGGGTTCTCCGTGGGTGAACGGAGTTCCAGCCAGCCTGGGCGCCGCTATCGTCTCCCGTAGCATTCCGCATGGAATAAGCCCGCCATCGCAGGGGTTGGAAGCTGAGGGAGGTCGAGCAAGCCATGGAAAGCGAAAGCACGCCTTCAAGGCCGGGTGAAGCCGCATGGGAGGCGTTGACATTCGATGAGCCGGTCAACGTCGCGCTAGCCATCTGGGCGGCGCTATTGGTGGCCCACGTCATCGCGGCGTCGGTGTATTATTGGCGGGAGCAGCGCAGCCCGGAATGGTTGGCCGCTCTTGCGGTTTTGGCATACTTGCCGATCTTGGTGCCGATCATCTGTCTTGGCCTTGTCTTTAAATATCTGATCCGGCCGCTGATCGGAAAAATAAGACTGTTTCGGCGAAGGTCCGATATCAAAGGCGTCGTTGAGTAAGGCCACCTCAGTCACGGCCTCAGTCACGGCCTCAGTCATCGCGTCCTATCTCCAGACAAATCGCTACGAAGGCGCTCAGGCTCGCCACTTCCGCAGAAACACGGCCCCAGTGCCGGGGGCACTGAGGCTATGGCAAGGTGCGCTTACGCGAACAGAAGCCACGCTATGCTGGCAAGAAGCCCGATGAACGACATTGCCAAAACGCTGGCGAAGGCAATCTCCACACCGTCTATCCGCTCAGAATGCAATCGCATCAAACCGCCCTCCGGCGAAAAGGGATCGAAATTCTTTAACCGATTGCAGGTGTCCTGGTTCCTTGCAGCGAGTGTCCTAGCCAGGACAGCACCTCAACCCGGACACTTCCCGTTCGCGGCGAAGGCAAAGAAGCTAGATCACCACGCCGCAGCCGTGAGCCCGAGCGTGGCTCACTGCGCGCCGCTCCTCTCCTCCAGGTCGGCGGCCTAAAGAAACGGCCCAGCGAGGGAATGCCTACGGCGCCAGGCCGCGCTGAGCGCCCTCAGCCCATTTGGCCCTGTTGGCGATCACCGCGAGCCGGTTATTAACCCCGGCTTCGGTCCGGCGCATATGATCCGCTATCAGCCGATGATCCAACCCAGATTCATGCAACGCAACCAACAAGCGCTCTTCGATCTCAGTCCAGCTCTTGCATCGGTTCGCACGCATCCGACATGGCCTGCCTTGGAGCTCAAACAAACGGCCCCAGCACTCGGGCAAGGAGGCTGAGGCCGAGGGGCGCCCGTGGGGTAGGGAAAGATTCTGGACACCCCCGCGTGAGCTAGAACCTCGATGGCACGGAAGGGCATTTGCATATGTGAATGAGTGTCCTGATTTCCCCAGACGAGTGTCCTAGCTGGGACAGCACCTCAACCCGGACACTTCCCGTTCGCTGCGAAGGGCGGGGCTATTGCGGCTCCCCAACCGAGGAGCGCGCCGGCGGATTTGGTTCGCTGAACCAGTACCAGGATGCGAGGGCATGGACGCCGACGCCGATCAGGAAGATGCCGGCGTAGAGTTCGACTGCGTGATTCATCGCCAGCAGGCGGCCATGCGGCGCGGCATCCTGGCCCTGGTAGACCCAGAACCAGTGCCCCACGGCGACGATGCCAACGCCGAGCGCGGCGGCGGCTCGGCCGAATGCATTCATCCTCACGCGATGGTCTCCCAACTCGCCCGGCCCGGTAAAAATACCGGGCGAAGCTGACGCGGACCTGACATGGGACATGGAACGTAGCCCGGATGGAGCGCAGCGAGTTCCGGGAGAGTCCTCGAACGGCACGAGCCCCCGATTGCGCTTCGCTCCATCCGGGCTACGGCTCTTCTTCTTCCCCCTGAAAGGGGGAAGGTCGGGATGGGGGTCAGCCGCAGGCGATGCTGCAAGGGGAGAGAGCAGATCCCACCCGCTTTGCTCTGGCGAGCAAAGCGATCTCCCCTTTTCAAGGGGAGGTGAGAATGCGTAGCCCGGATGGAGCGCGGCGAAATCCGGGATAATCCCCGAACGGCACGGGGCCCCGGATTAAGCTTCGCTCCATCCGGGCTACGATTCTTCTCCTTCCCCCTGAAAGGGGGAAGGTCGGGATGGGGGTCAGCCGCAGGCGACGCTGCAAGGGGAGAGAGCAGATCCCCACCCGCTTTGCTCTGGCGAGCAAAGCGACCTCCCCTTTTCAAGGGGAGGTGAGAATGCGTGGCCCGGATGGAGCGCGGCGAAATCCGGGATTATCCCCGAACGGCACGGGCCCCGGATTGCGCGGAGCCTGTCATCGGGCGCGCGTTCGCGCGACCCGTTGGCTGCTCCGGGCTACGGCTCTTCTCCTTCCCCCTGAAAGGGGGAAGGTCGGGATGGGGGTCAGCCGCAGGCGACGCTGCAAGCGGACAAAGCAGATCCCCACCCGCTTTGCTCTGCGCGCAAAGCGACCTCCCCTTTTCAAGGGGAGGTGAGAATGCGTGGCCCGCCTCAGCCGTTCCTGAACGCGTAGGCGTAGCCGTTGAGCGCCGGCGCGCCGCCGAGATGGGCGTAGAGCACCTTCGATCCGGCCGGGAAATAGCCCTTCTGCACCAGGTCGATCATGCCCTGCATCGACTTCCCCTCATAGACGGGGTCGGTGATCATGCCTTCGAGCCGCGCGCTGAGGCGGATCGCCTCCTTCGTCTCCTCCGACGGCACGCCGTAAGCCGGATAGGCATAGTCCTCGATCAGCACGACATCGTCCTCGACAATGTCGCGACCGAGCTCGACCAGCTTTGCGGTGTTCTGCGCGATCGACAGCACCTGCGCCTTGGTCTGCGCGGGCGTGAACGAGCCGTCGATGCCGATCACGTTGCGCGCGCGCCCGTCGGCGGCGAAGCCGACCAGCATGCCGGCGTGGGTCGAGCCGGTCACCGTGCAGACGACGATGTAATCGAACTTGACGCCGAGCTGGCGCTCCTGCGCGCGCACCTCTTCGGCGAAGCCGACATAGCCGAGCCCGCCATATTTGTGCACGGAAGCACCGGCCGGAATCGCGTAGGGCTTGCCGCCCGCCGCCTTCACTTCCTCGATCGCCTGCTCCCAGCTCTTGCGGATGCCGATGTCGAAGCCTTCGTCGACCAGCCGCACATCCGCGCCCATGACGCGCGAGAGCAGGATGTTGCCGACGCGATCATAGACCGCGTCCTCATGCGGCACCCAGCTTTCCTGCACCAGCCGGCACTTCATGCCGATCTTGGCCGCGACGGCCGCGACCATGCGGGTGTGGTTCGACTGCACGCCGCCGATCGAGACCAGCGTGTCGGCGTTGGAGGCGATCGCGTCGGGGATGATGTATTCGAGCTTGCGCAGCTTGTTGCCGCCGAAGGCCAGCCCGGAATTGCAATCCTCGCGCTTGGCATAGAGCTCGACCTTGCCGCCGAGATGCTTTGACAGCCGATCGAGCTTCTCGATGGCGGTCGGCCCGAATGTGAGCGGATAGCGCGCGAACTTCTCCAGCATGCTGGCATCCTCTTTGGTGGTCTGGAACGGCGGCCACAGCTATCACCCCGGGCGCGAAAGGTGCTCTCTAACTCGGCTTGAGGAATGACCGGAAATTGCTGGATTTACCCCAGATGATATGTTTTCTCTCACAAAACTGCTCAATCACGAGAGATTCTTTCATGCCCGCGCGACTCGACCGCATCGACCTCAAGATGTTGAGATTGCTGCAGAAGAACGGCCGGCTCAGCAATGCCGAGCTGGCCGAACAGGTCGGCGTCAGCCCCGCCACCTGCCATCGCCGGACGCAGGCGCTGTTCGACGAGGGGTATCTCAGCGGCGTCCGCGCCATGGTGGCGCCGCGCAAGCTCGGCAAGGGCACGCTGGTCATGGTCGGCGTCGTGCTCGACCGCTCGACGCCGGAAAGCTTTGCGAGCTTCGAGCAGGCGGTGGCGAAGCTCAAATGCGTGCTCGACTGCCACCTCGTCGCCGGCGATTTCGACTACTTCCTCAAGATCCGCGCCGGCGACGTCGACGACTTCAAGCGCATCCATGGCGATCAACTGATCGCGCTGCCCGGCGTGCGGCAGACCCGCACCTTCTTCGTCATGAAGGAGGTGGTGGACAATGCGGCGCTGGAGTTTTGAACGTGATCCCGGCACGGGCCGGGCGCCGTGAGCCGCCAGGGCCTGCCCGAGAGAAGTAATCCCTTCATCCGACTTGATGGCCGGCGCAAACCGGCGCAGTCTCTCACTAAATCCCCGCGGGGGGCGGGGTCGCGCGCGGATGCGCGGGGGACATCATCCGCGGATGACAATCATGAACGCCACGGCGATCCGACTGGTCATTCCGTTGCTGGCACTTGCAGCCGGCGGCACGGCGGCGCTCGTCTTCGGCATCCGCCAAACCCAGCAAATCCTGGGCGGGAACACGCCTTTGATGGCGACGGCTCCATCCGCACCGGCCGCTCCCGCGCGAAACCAAGACGCGCGAAACCAGGACAAGACTGCGCTGGCAAAGGCGCAAACCGAGACCGCTGCCCTGGCCGAAGCGCTGGCGGGGCCGCCGCCAGCACCAGGCGGCGACGCGGTGCCGGAGTTCGACGTCGTCAACATCGAACCGACCGGCGAGACCGTTGTCGCCGGCCGGGCGCACCCGGGCACGACGGTGGAACTGCTGCGTAATGGCGAGGTGCATGATCGCGTCGTGGCGGACAAGTCCGGCCAGTTCGTCATGGTCCCGCGCCCGCTTCCGCCGGGAAACTATGACCTGACCCTGCGCATGACGCGCGACGGCAAGCAGGTGACCTCCACGCAAAGCGTGGCTGTGGCGCTCGAGGCTACGACAAGGGAGCGGCCGATGGTGGCGCTGATGGCACCGGACAAACCGGTCCGCGTGCTGTCGCAGCCTGCCGCTACGGCGCCGGCGGCCGGGAAAGTAGCCATCGAGGCCGTCGAGACCGAACGGGACGGCAAGCTCCATGTGAGCGGTCAGGCAGCTCCCGGCGCGACCGTCAGGCTCTATCTCAACGGCAGTTTGATCACGTCCGCGACAGCCGACGAGGCGGGGCACCTCTCGGTCACGATCAACAAGGGCGTGACCGCCGGCAACTATCAGGTGCGGCTCGACGACGTCGACCCCACCTCCGGCAAGGTCCGCGCGCGTGCCGAGGTGCCGTTCAACGTTCCGGACACGATGACGACCGCATCGATCCCGGCATCGCAAGCCTCGTCCGCCCGTGCGGATATGGCCAAACCGCAACTCGCCGCGGCGGCAACCACCACCGCATCTGATGTGAAGTCCCCCTCCGCTGTGATCGTGCCGAAGATCACGACGACCACCGTCGCCCGCGGCGACAGCCTGTGGCGGATCAGCCAGCGCGCATTCGGCGCCGGACAACGCTACGCCGTGATCTATCGGGCCAACTCGCAGCAGATCCGCAATCCCAATTTGATCTATCCCGGCCAGGTCTTCGTCGTGCCGGCAAGGTGAGACCGGCCTTCCGTCAACGGTCACTTGCAACGGTCACTTGCCGGGGGATTTCAGGAACGCCACGATCCTGGCGCGATCCTCCGCCGAGCGCACGCCGGTATACGGCTTCATGCCGTTGCCCGACACCACGGCCTCGGGATCCTCGATGAAGCGCAGCAGCGTGCTCTCATCCCAGACGATGTCGGATGATTTCATCGCCTCCGAATAAGGAAAGCTCGCAACCGATCCCGCCTTGCGGCCGACGACATTGTGCAGGTTCGGGCCGACGCGATTGTCGCCGTCCTTGACCGTGTGGCAGGTGCGGCAGGCATTGTTGAACGCCTGCTCGCCGGACACGCCCGCATCCTGACCATGGGACGGCGACAGCGCCAGCGACATCAGCCCGCAAACGACGACGATGAATCCCGGCCGCATCGATCACTCCGTCGGCAATTGCGCCAGACAAACAGGCGCGCAGCACCACGCCACGGGTGCCATGCGGTCAACGCAGAGGCCGCGTGAAAGGTCCGCTCGCGGCAGGCCCCACATCTGGCGCAGGCGCGCGCGCCGCACTAGATGTGCTGCCATGCAACACCCCGCCCTGCAGGATTTCGTCGCCGGCCACCAGCGCCTGTTTGTCCTGACCGGGGCCGGCTGCAGCACCAATTCCGGTATTCCCGACTATCGCGACAGCGACGGCAACTGGAAGCGGACGCGCCCGGTCACCATCCAGGCGTTTCTGGGCGAGGCGGCGACGCGGCAGCGCTATTGGGCGCGCAGCATGGTGGGCTGGCGACGGTTCGGCCGCGCCGCGCCGAATGGCGCGCATCGCGCACTGGCCAAGCTCGAACAGCAGGGACGCTGCGAGCTGCTGCTGACCCAGAATGTCGACCGCCTGCACCAGGCCGCCGGCAGCCAGCGCGTGATCGACCTGCACGGCCGATTGGACGTGGTGCGCTGCCTCGGCTGCGGCGCGACGATGCCGCGCGAACAATTCCAGGACGAGCTCGCGCGACTGAACCCCGCCTGGCTCACGCTCGATGCCGCCGACGCACCGGACGGCGACGCCGATCTCGAGCAGGATTTTTCGTCGTTCGTGGTGCCGGCCTGCGAGGCCTGCGGCGGCGTGCTGAAGCCCGATGTGGTGTTCTTCGGCGAGAACGTGCCGCGCGATACGGTCGCGTCGGCGCAGGCGCATCTCGAGCAGGCCGACGCCGTGCTGGTGGTCGGCTCCTCGCTGATGGTCTATTCCGGCTTTCGTTTCGTCCGGATGGCAGAGCAGCGCGGCCTGCCGATTGCCGCCGTCAATCTCGGCCGCACCCGCGCCGACGAGCTGCTCACCCTCAAGATCGAGGATAGTTGCGAGACGGCGCTGTCCTTTTTGCTGTAGGTCAGCGCCCGTTCGCCTATGTCCTCATGCGCGGTGGCGCGGCGCCTTGGCCATCGGCATGTTGGCGTTCCAGTGCGTCCAGCTGACGCTGGCGAGGCTGCCGAGGTCGGTCGCCAACGGACGACGGGTGCGGCGCTCGTACTCGGCGATGCAGCGGCCCGACTCGCCGATCTTGCGCTGCAACTCGTCGATCGTCATCTGCGTCGCGCGGCCGCAATTGGCCTTGCCGAGCTGATCGGCCTCGATCGCCTTCAAGGCCGCACGCAGCTTCTTGAGCTGCGCGCGCTGCCAGGCAATGTGACTATCGCTGTCTGCCGTCATGTGGCCGCCACCATCTTTGATCGTTGCACGCCATTGGGAACCTCGATGTCGACCTCGAGCATCGAGACAAACTTGCCGCGGTCCATCCGGACCACGACCTTGTCGGGGTCGACGTCGATATGCTTGGAAACCACGCTCAGGATTTCCGAGCGAAGTGTCTCCAGGAGATCCGGCGCGCCGGTCCGGCCACGCTCATGCGAAAGCAGGATCTGAAGCCGCTCCCGCGCGACAGGCGCCGATGCAGCACGGCCGCCGAACAGCCGCATTACGTTCATCATGCCGCCCTCCGTCGCAGTAGCCGATCCATCAGCCCCTTGCGTTGAACCGGCACGGTCATCTCCACCGCCTCGCCCATCAGGCGGCGTACCGCGTCGGTATAGGCCCGCGCCGGCGCGCTGCTTGCTGCGTTCAGCGTGACCGGGCAACCGACATTGGAAGCGCGCAGCACGTCCTGGCTTTCCGGGACGATGCCGAGCAGCGGCGTGGCAAGGATTTCCAGGATATCGTCGATCGACAGCATCTCGCCGCGCGCCGCGCGGCCGGCATCATAACGGGTGACCAGAAGATGCTTCTCGACGCGCTCGCCGCGCTCGGCGCGGACCGTCTTGGAATCGAGCATGCCGATGATGCGGTCGGAGTCGCGCACCGACGACACTTCCGGATTGGTGACGATGACGGCTTCGTCGGCGTAGCGCATCGCGAGCGTCGCGCCGCGCTCGATGCCGGCCGGGCTGTCGCACAGGATCCAGTCGAACTTGGTCTTGAGGTCGGCGATCACGCGCTTGACGCCCTCTTCGCTCAGCGCGTCCTTGTCGCGGGTCTGCGACGCCGGCAGCAGCCAGAGATTCTCCAGCCGCTTGTCGCGGATCAGCGCCTGCGGCAGCTTGGCGACGCCCTGCACCACGTTGATGAGGTCGAACACCACTCGCCGCTCCGCGCCCATCACCAGATCGAGGTTGCGCAGGCCGACGTCGAAATCGATGACGACGACGTTCTGACCCATTTGCGCGAGCGCCGCGCCGAGCGCGGCGGTTGAGGTCGTTTTGCCGACCCCGCCCTTCCCAGACGTCACGACCAATACCTTGGCCATTCTCTCTCTCCTTGTGGTCGGTCAGTTCAATGGTGTGATGCGCAGCATTTCGCCCTCGAGCCACGCCTGGGCGGGCCGGTTGCGCAAGCTGTCGGCGATGTCGTCCGCAGTCTGGTAGTAGCCGTCGATCGCGAGCAGCTCGGCCTCGATCCTCTGGCAGAAGATGCGAGCCGCCGAATTGCCGTTGATGCCGGCCATCGCGCGGCCGCGCAGCGTGCCGTAGACATGGATCGAGCCGCCGGCGACGATCTCGGCGCCGGAGCCGACCGAGCCGAGCACGGTGACGTCGCCCTCGGCAAACACGATCGACTGGCCGGAACGAACCGGGCTCTCCAGCAGCAGCGACGGCAACTTGGTCTTGTCCTTGTCCTTGTTTTTTTCCTGCACCTGCGGCTTCTGCGGCTCGACATGGGTGATCGCGCAGGCCCGGCCGCCGGTCAGAAGCGGCGGCATGTTGGCGCCGAGCTTCGATTCGTCGACGCCCTCGATCCCGAGGATGCGGATGTTGCGCTCAGCGAGGCTGCCAATCAGATGCGCGATCGCGGTCTGGCTGAGGTCGACCGCCGAGAGGTCGAGCACGATCGGCTTTCCGGTGAAGAAGCCCGGCGACTTCGCCAGCGTCGCGTCGATCTCGGCCAGCCAGGACACGACAGGCACGACCGGCGAGAAAACGAACGCAACGTAGGAACGGCCGCGCATGCGGACCTGCTGACGTGCGACCTGTTGAGTTGCGTCCATCGCCCCTGACTCGGTTGTCTTGTCGAATGGTTAACAATCGGACCGCATGGTTAATCAAAGGTTAACACGGTCAGGGTTTTCACCGATTTGGACAGCACTCGCCCCGGGACCTCGAAACGCGCTTCGGCGTTTGAACAGGTGGAATTGGGGGAGATGCGGCCGCGTTTTTGAGCTGGATCAATTTTCTTCGCGCCAGACGGGGCTATCATTCCGGCAAGCGTTTACAGACCACGTCATGACCCACTCCAGCTGGATTGAGATCCTGCGGTGCCCGAAATGCCGACGCACGGGCCACGCTGAGCTGTCCGAGGTCGCCCCGCTTCGCAACCGAATTGTGCGGGTCTCGGAGGAATTCGAAGTTCGCCCCGACGAGCGCGGCGACGATTTCCAGTGCCGGGCTTGCAAGCTGCCAGCCCTGCCATGACAGATGGCTTGGCGCGCAGCTGGCCATCACGTCAGAAAACGTCATCGAATCAAATAATTGCAGCTATTCCGCCTTGATATTCGCCGATTTGACGATCGGCCACCACTTCTCGACCTCGGCAGCCTGATGGCTGCGCAGCGCGTCGGGGCCCTGTCGGTCGGGCGGCGGGATCTCCTGGCCGAGCTCGGCGAAGCGTTGCCGGACGGCAGGCTCGGCAAGCGCAGATATCACCGCATTCGACAGGATCGACACGACGTCAGCGGGCGTGCCTTTCGGCGCCCAGATGCCGTGCCAATAGGCGATATAGAGACCCGGCAATCCGGCTTCATCGACCGTCGGAATCTCCGGCGCCGATGCAAGCCGCGACGATTGGGTCACCGCAAAAGCCTTCACGGTCCCGCTCTTTACCTGCGGCAGTGAGTTCGAGGCCTGATCGAACATGATGTCGATATGTCCGGCCATCAGATCGTTCAGCGCGGGACCGGCGCCGCGATACGGCACGAAGGAGAAGTTCGCGCCGGTCAGCTGCTGGAAGAACACGCCGGCGACATGCGCGCCGGATCCCGGGCCCGCGGTGCCCGCCGTCGCCTTGCCGCCATTGGCCTTGAGCCAGCCGATCAGCTCCTTCAGATTCTGCGCCGGCAGATCGGGCCGGCCGATGATGAGCTGCGGCCCGCTTGCGATCAGCGCAATCGGCGCGAATTCGCGCACGTCATATTGCAGCTGGTAGATCGCGCCGTTCAGGCAATGCGTGCCCCAATGCCCGATCGTGATCGTGGTGCCGTCCGGTGTCGCACGCGACGCGCGCAGGCCTGCGACGGTGCCGGAGGCGCCGGTGACATTCTCGATGATGACGGGATGGCCGAGCGTGCCGCGCATATATTCGGCAAGGATCCGCGCCAGCACATCGGTCGGCCCGCCGGCGGCGAACGGCACGATCATGGTGACCGGGCGCGCGATGGTCTCCGCGCCGACACCGATCGACGCAAGCGGCAGCGTCGCCGCGCCGAGTGCAAGCTGCAGGAATGGCCGGCGAGACATATTGGGCATCTGCGTTCCCCCCTCACCTGTCATAGAGCCGGCATCGTCGCGCGGTCCAGCCTGAAGACGCGACGTCCGCCGTTCGCTTGCTAGAAGCTCCAGCCCTTCGATGTGGCCCAGTCCAGCATGAATTGCTCGGTCTCGCGCCCGGCATCGGCGAGCCATGCGGTGAAGTCGGCGATGGCCCCGGCGCTTTCATTGTCGGCGAGATAGAACGAGCGGTATTCGCGCTTGCGCAGGCCGAGGTCGCCGAACGGCAGGCAGAGCTGGCCGGCCATCAGCTCGTCGATCACGAGAAACAGCGGAAACAGCCCGATGCCGATGCGCTCGATTGTCGCCTGCAGGGCGAAGAACATCTGCTCGAACCGCAGCGTCTCCTGATCCGCGCTCATCTCGCCGCCGGCCTGGGCGAGCCAGCGCGGCCAGTCATAGGGCTCGGTCAAATAGGTGATGAGGGTATGATGCCGCAAATCATCGGGGGTGGCGAGCCGCCCGCGGCTCAAGAGATCGACATGGCAGACCGGTGCGATCAGCTCGGTCATGAAGTGCTGCGACATCCAGCCGACCGGCTCGCCGACATTGCCGCGGATCGCGACGTCGAATGAACGGTCGTTGACGTTGAGCGGTCCGATCGAGGTCAATAGCCGCAATTCGACATCGGCGCGCATGCGCTGGAACGAGGCGATACGGCGGATCAGCCAGCGCATCGCGAAGGTCGGCGGCGCGCTGACGCGCAGCACCGACGGCGAGCCGTACGCCTTCATGTCCATCGAGGCGAGCGCCAGCCGATCGAGGATGGCCGTGACCTCGCGGTAGTAGATCTGCCCGGCGGCGGTCAGCGTCAGTTGCGAGGGGGCACGGCGAAACAGCTTGACGCCGAACCAGTCCTCGAGGAGCGCGACCTGGCGGCTGACGGCGCCGTGGGTGACGAGCAGCTCTTCGGCGGCCTTGGTGAAGCTGACGTGCCGCGCGGCCGCCTCGAATGTTCGCACCGCGTTGAGCGGTGGCAACTTTCTCATGGTCGTGTCGCGTCTCCGGATGCATCAGGAAGATAGCGTGGCGGCGTCCGGATTGTCGAGGGCGCGGACGAATTGGGTGCGGTCGAGGTCTCCTTCCCAGCGCGCCACCACCACGGTCGCCACCGCGGTGCCGATGAAGTTGGTCAGCGCACGCGCTTCCGACATGAAGCGATCGATGCCGAGCAAGAGCGCGATGCTTGCTACGGGAACATGGCCGATCGAGCCCAGCGTCGCGGCGAGCACGATGAAGCCGCTGCCCGGCACGGCAGCCGCGCCCTTCGACGTCAAGAGGCAGACCACCACGAGGCCGATCTGCTGGACCAGCGACATCGGCGTGTCGGTGGCCTGGGCGAGAAACACGGCGGCCATGGTCAGATAGATGCACGTGCCGTCGAGATTGAAGGTGTAGCCGGTCGGGATCACGAGGCCGACGGTCGATTCCGCGCAGCCGGCCGCCTTCATCTTGTCGATGAAGCGCGGCATCACCGATTCCGAGCCTGACAGGCCGAGCACCAGCAGCAGCTCCTCGCGGAGATAGCGGATCAGCTTGAAGATGCTGAAGCCGGCAAGGCGCGACACGACGCCGAGCCCGACGATCACGAACAGCACGCAGGTGAGATAGAACACCAGCATGAAGTGCGACAGCGCGACGATCGAGCCGACGCCGTATTTGCCGATGGTGAAGGCCATGGCGCCGAATGCGCCGATCGGCGCGATCCGCATGATCATGCCGATCAGGATGAAGAGGATCTTCGACAGCTTCTCGATCGCCACGAGCACCGGCTTGCCGCCCTCGCCATAGCGTTGCAGGGCGATGCCGAACAGCACGGCGAAGAACAGCACCTGCAGCGTGTCGCCGCTGGTGAATGCGCCGCCCACGGTCGACGGAATGACGTTCATCAGGAAGCCGACCACGGTCTGGTCGTGCGACTGCGTCACGTAGGAGGCGACAAGGCGGGAATCCAGCGTATCAGGCGAGACATGCATGCCGACGCCAGGGCGCGCCAGGTTGATGACAACAAGGCCGAGGATCAGCGCCGCGGTCGTGGCGATCTCGAAATAAACCAGGGTCTTGACGCCGATCCGTCCGGCCTTGCGCATGTCGCCGAGGCTCGCAATGCCGTGCACCACGGTGAGGAAAACGATCGGCGCGATCGCCATCTTGATCATCTTGATCAGGGCGTCGCCGAGCGGCTTCAGCGCCGCGCCGATATCGGGCCAGAGATAGCCGACCAGCACGCCGAGCGCGATGCCGATCAGCACCTGGACATAAAGACGCGCATGCCAGGGCGCAGCGACGGCGTCGAAACGGGCGGCGGCGTCATTGGTGATCGTGGACATGGGCGTCGATCCTCTGATGTCTTTGATGTTGGCCGCGCAGCAGGCATCGTCGGCAGACGCATCGCTGCAGCAGCGGCGGAACGTTGGCGGGCGATTGGCCGAAGCGCAAACGAGTTAAGCTCAGGCAGCGTGACCTCAGCTCACAGGCCGACGGCCGTCTCGATCGGCGATGGCGGCGCGAGGCGCGAATGAGGCCATCCCGCGTGAGCCCACCTCACGCTCCGTCAGCATTACTCGTTTGCGGGCGCCGCCGGCTTTGGCCGACAAAAGCGGAGAGGCCGGTCGTCAACCGGCGCAAGCTGTGAGGAACCACAATGAGCAGACTTTCGGTGGCGGTGATCGGCGCCGGCATGGGCGGGCTTGCCTCCGCCGCGGCGCTGACCCGCGCAGGGATTGATGTGACGGTGTACGAGCAGGCCCAGCGCTTCACCCGGCTCGGCGCCGGCATCCAGATCGGCTGCAACGCCATGAAGGTGATGCGGGCGTGGGACCTCGAGCCGGTGCTGCGCCGCGAGGCGTTCTATCCGCGGTCCTGGAACAACAAGGAGCACGACACCGGCGAGGTGCGCTTCGACATGGTGTTCGGCCCGGCTGCCGAGGAGCGCTATGGCGCGCCTTATCTGCTCGGGCATCGCGGCGATCTGCACGCGGCGCTCGCCAGCGCCGTGCCGGAGAAGCTGGTTCGTCTCGACCACAAGCTGACCGCGATCGAACAGCGCGCGGACCGCGCGGTGGCGCTGACCTTCGCCAACGGCCACAGCACGACGGTCGACGCCGTGGTCGCGGCCGATGGCGTGCATTCCCTGGTCAAGGAACGACTGTTCGGCCGTGATGAGCCGAACTTCACCGGCCGCATCGCCTATCGCACGGTGTTCCCGGCATCGCTGCTCAACGGGTATCCGATCGACGACTGCACCAAATGGTGGGGACCCGATCGTCACATTGTCATCTACTACGTCAAGCCCGACCGCAGCGAAGTCTATTTTGTGACCAGTCAGCCGGAGCCTGGATTTACCGTGGAATCCTGGTCGGCCACCGGCGACGTCAACGAATTGCGCAAGGCCTTCGAAGGCTTCCATCCGCAGGTCCGCAAGGTGCTGGAGGCGTGCCCGTCAGTGCACAAATGGGCGCTGGTCGACCGCGATCCGCTGCCGCGCTGGAGCGACGGCAACATCACCTTGCTCGGCGACGCCTGCCATCCGATGACGCCGTACATGGCGCAGGGCGCGGCGATGGCGATCGAGGACGCCGCGGTGCTGTCGCGCTGCCTCAAGGGCGTCGATCGCGACGGCGTTTCCGACGCCTTCCGACGCTTCGAGGCGACGCGCAAGCCGAGAACCTCGCGCGTACAGGCGAGCTCGCGCACCAACACCTGGCTCAAGAACCCGACCGATCCGGACTGGGTCTACGGCCATGACGCCTGGACCGCGCCGCTCGCCGAGCCGGCGCTGGCCTGATCACAATCAACAGGAGACAATGATGACCGACGCAAATCCCCGCGGCGAGAAGTTCGAGCGCGGCCTGCAGACCCGCCGCACCGTGCTCGGCGACGCCTATGTCGAGCGATCGCTGAAGGCGGCCGACGATTTCAACTGGCCGATCCAGAAGCTCGCGACCGAATATTGCTGGGACGAGATCTGGAATCGCCCCGACCTCGACAAGCGCAGCCGCAGCCTGCTCAACCTCGGCATGATCGCGGCGCTCAACCGGCCGCATGAGCTCAAGGTGCATATCCGCGGCGCGCTCAACAACGGACTGAGCAAGGCCGAGTTGCGCGAGGTGTTCCTGCAGATCGCGGTCTATTGCGGCATGCCGGCCGGGCTCGACAGCTTCCGCATCGCCAAGGACGTGTTCGCGGAGATGGGCCTTGTCGACTGAACCGGCCGCGATCGAGATTGCTGCCTGGCAGGGCTTTGTCCGGCACGACGTACAGGGCAAGGCCGGGCGACTCAGCGTCCGCAGCGGCGGCCCCGAGCGCGGGACGCCGGTGCTGCTCTGCCATTCGATCCTGACCAGCAGCGCGATCTGGCATCGCCAGGCACTCGCGCTCGCTGCGCGCGGCCATCGCGTCCTCGCGCTCGACAGCAGGGGTCACGGACAATCGGAGGCGCCGCGCGGTCCCTACGCCATGGATGATCTGGTGGCGGACGCGGTCGCGGCGCTCGATCACTTCGGTATCGTGCGGGCGCACGTGATCGGCGTCTCCCAGGGCGGCATGACGGCGTTCGGTCTCGGCGTGCGCCATCCCGACCGCCTCCTCAGCCTCGGTGTGATCGCTGCACGCGCCGATGCACCGCCACCATTCGCCGCCGCGTGGGACGACCGCATTACGCTGGTGCGCGAACAAGGCATTGCGGCGCTGGCGGCGCCGACCGCCGAGCGCTGGTTCGGACCCGCCTTTCTTGCGGCGCATCCGGCTGTCGCCGCGACGCTGCTCGACTGCATCAACCAGACCGATCCCGAAGGCTTCATCGGCTGCGCGCGCGCAATCCAGTCCCTCGCCTATCTCGACGGCGTCAGGCAGCTGCAGGTGCCGCTGACAATGATCGCGGGCGCAAACGACCAGCTGCTGGTGCAGCCGATGACGGAGCTTGCGACGCTGCTGGGTTGCCGGCTGGCGATCATTCCCGGCGCCGGGCATCTGCCTCAGGTCGATCACCCGGACGAGGTCGACGCCGCAATCAAACTGCACCTGCGCGAGTTTGGGGCAGTGGCGTGAGGCGTGTCATCCGCCCGCGAACGCCGCTCCAATAATTATTGGCGGTGTAAGATGCTTCACATGCAACTCACAAGCGATGAGGTTGAATCGTGCGGACGACCTGTGCAGGAGGAGAACTCTATGTCCACGTATGTGACAGGCTTCACAAGAGACGCCAAATCCCAGAACGTTGTCGAGTTCGCGTCTGACCTGGCCCCGGACACCTGGATATCGATACCGCGGGGCCTGATCGAGAATATCAAGGAATTGCCCGGCAAGGCGGCACAAGGCGCTTACGTCAGGGTGGGCATCAAGCTCGCGGAGCCGACCTCGCCTGAGGGAAAAGTCTTTGCAGCACTGACCGACGGGCTCAGCATCGCGATCGTCTCGCTTTCGCGGAAGGTCGCCCCCGCCCTGGACAGCACCGGCAAGGCAACGCGCGCGAGCGACTCATGCATCCGCTGTCTCGAGGCCTGCAAGCTGATCGTCCTTCCTCCGGACGACCCATTTGCTCAGATTACTTGCATGTTGGGGTGCGCGGATTGCCCATGAGCTCCTGAAAGGGAGGCTGGGCTACCCGATCGGCATCTGCGCGGGTTCAACCAATCGACATGGCGCTTGCCGTCCGCCGCAAGGCACCACTTGGCGGCGGCGAGCGGCACGAGCTTGCGTTGGACGCAACCGGGCACGCGATGTATTTGCTCTACGCCCGAGGAAGGCCCGCGACTTCGTCGCGGGCCTTCGGGAGTTGGCTATGCCAATCAGTGGACCGAACGGTCGGTGCGGGCAGCGGCCCGCGCGGTCGTCATCTTGTTGCGGGGCGTCAGAACGCTGAGCTGATGCGGCGTCGACGACGTCGTCGCAACGGGCGCCTGCTCACGGGCGTTGGCGGCGCCAATGACGCCGGCCTGCACCGCCGAGATCGGCAGGCCCGCGGCCTCATAGGTCGGAAGCTCCGCGGCGGACACGGCGGTTGCACTCGCGATCGCGAGAGCGGCGGCAATGGTGGAGAGGGAAATCTTGATCACGAAAGGCTCCTCAATGGCACGTGAGAAGCAGAGTTAGTCAGCTATTATTGCAATGCAATATCATTATTGCCGCACCGCACAAATAATTGATCGTCGGCGCGCCAAGCGGGCACCAGCGGCCGTCGTGAACCGCTGCTCGTTGGCTTCGGATGTCAGGGATTGCCGCTTGCTTCCTTGACCGTCCGAGAGAGATCTCGGCGCGTCCAAGCCTGTCCTGGGCATCCACGTCTTCGTTTCCACGTGACGAAAAGACGTGGATGGCCGGGACAAGCCCGGCCATGACGGCGCGGAAGAATAGGTTCATTCCAAATGCGATTGCCCTGCTATCGACCCGATGCGGCGCTCGACCTTCCGAACCGTTGATGATGCAGGTCCACGTCGGGGTACTCAACAATGATGATCCGGCCCTCCTAGAATAGCGGCTTGCCGTCCGCCTCCCCATGGTGCGATGACACCATCCTGATGCGTAGAGCTCGGCGCAGTCGTCGGAATGTTCGCCTCGTCCGGAGACACCAATGCCGCGGTATTTTTTTCATCTCCACGGAGGCCATTCAGTGCTCGATGATGTCGGCTTGGATCTTCCCGACATTTTCGCCGCACGGACGACGGCGATTGAACTGAGCGGCGAGATACTCAAGCACGACGTGACGGAGCCATTCTTGCGTCATCTTCGCTGGCATGTCGAAATCAGCGACAGCCCCGAGCCGGGCGGCCAGTCACTGTTCGTCCTTCGGTTTTCCATTGCGGCATGAATAGCAGCGAACGCAGCGCTCGCCTGGGGCGCCTCGTGGCCATTTTAAAACTTCGCGATCGAGCGAAGCGTGCAAGCTTGATGTCCAGGAGAAGTACTCTGAAAGCCCCGGAGACACGCTGCGCGAAAGCTGCAATTCCCGTCCATTGTGGACGGACCAATCGCCGGCCTGCTTTGGCTCGCAGAAACCAATCACCACGACATCATGGAGAAGAAGCTTTCTGCCGATCCGCTTTCAAACATCACCGCATGGTGTCTCGAATTTGTTTTCGCGCCTAGACCTGACCTTGGAGGTCCCGCATGACAGCAAGACACATCTGGTACGTCTCCTTCGTTGATCAACGCGATGCTCCGCCCGACAGGCACGCACGAAGGACTGCGACATTCGTATCCGAACAGGATGCGAAGCAGTTCACAAGGAAACTGGCGGAGGACCGGCGCATCGAGAGACTTTCGGCCGGAACGATCAACCCGTACCGGCCAAAACAGGTCATCGGATCCAGGGAAATTGGCCAGTGGCTTGGCAAGACTTAGCCCACCATGGCGATCCGCAATTAGGCTTGACCCCATCGTGGAACGACGATCCATCTTTTAAAACGGCCGCGCCTGAAGAGTGATTGCGAATGCGAATGATGAAACCAACCTACTCCGTTCTTGCTGACCCACAAGGGATGACGCAAACCGTATTCCGATGTCTGGCATGGGGATTAGTCCTGGGCCTCTTCATCGTCACCGATACACCGCTGGCATTCCGTCCGCACACGTTGGTATCGGCGAACATTGATCGTTTTGCAGCTCTGTTCATTATCGGGGTCGCCTTTTCGTTCGCCTATCCGAAGCGCGTGCTGCCGATACTGCTCGTCCTGCTAGCTATGGTCGTCGGCTTCGAACTCATCCAAAGACTGCTCCCCGACAGACACGGATACGTGAGGGACATGCTCGTCAAAGGCGCCGGCTGCTGTGCAGGCGTTTTCATCGCAACTGCCTTGAGACGCTCGTTCTCTGTATTCTCCAAGCGTACAGGCAGCCCGTTGATCTAGCGGGAATGATCATCTCGCGCGAAGCTCGACGAAAAAATGCCGTCGCCGCTATTCGGCGGATGGAACGCCGGTCGGCCCGGAATATGAGACGGCCAGCGTAGCAAGGACGGTTCTGTTGCTGATCTCGAGCTTGCGGAAGATGTGGTGCAGATGGACCTTGATGGTACCGTCGGCCACCTTCAGACGGCGGCCAATCTCCTTGTTCGACAGGCCCTCCGACACCAAACGCATGATCTGACGCTCGCGGTCCGTCAGCACCGCAAGATATTTCTCCGGGATCGTCGTTTGCGCATAAGGGATGGCTTCTTCGTACGAGGGCGGAGGTAACGTCTTCTGGCCGTCGGCGACTTGCCGCAACGTCTGCAAGAGAGTTTCAGGCTCCTCCTCGCTCAGAAGAACACCGCAAGCTCCCGCTGCTGCGAGCATGGTGAGATCGCGATCCTCAACCGAGGCGGCAAGAAACACGAGCCGTACACCGAGCGCCCCGGAATTTGCGACCTCAAGCATGGCCTGCCCAAAAATGTCGGGCATCGACATGTCCAGAATGGCGATGTCCGGCGCAAGGCTCTGCATTGCCTTGAAGCAGCTCGCAATGTCATTGCAGCGAGCAACAACTTTGAAATCACGCTCTGCTTCGAGCAGGCAGTTCAGACCCAATAAAACGACAGGATATCTACTGGCAATTACAACACGACTGAAATGCATTTCCGATCAACCCTCAGTCCCCCTCCAGTTCAGATCGGCGCCCATGTCATTAATAAGTTACTCTAATATGAGACATGCTAGTAAGGTTTTGTTGTCGCTTGGTCCCGTGAATTTACTGCCTGGAGCGCGAGAACGAACGTGGTTTCACAACGTATAATCGCGGCGGCACCCTGACGCACCCCAAGCGAGCGCCCGTCGACCAGGACCGGGAGATCGCCCTCGTCAGGTTGGCGGCCCCAAATGCCTATAACCAACGGTATATAGGGATATTGGGGATTAGCATCTAACATTCTTAAATATTTTGAGAGTGGGTTAAGCGCTTTTCGTCCTGGGTTTGTTCCATCGACCAAATCTGAGGAAGCTTGTTTTTACGTCGTTCTTTTTAGCTGGGCGGGCCACCGAAAATGAACCGGGTTCAACCGTTCAACCGCTTGTATCATTGTAGCGTCCGGGAGAGTTTCCATGAGACGGCGATATCCTTTTGCCATTGCGCTGGTTGGTGAAAATAGTCTTCGCAAAGAAGGCCTTGCAAGAATTCTAAATTCGGAGAATTTTGTCCTAGCCTCAATTGACGATGCCGACGATTGGCCGAGCGACGAGGCGCTTCAGAACGTCCCCGCCAGTCAGGCATTGTTCCTCATTGTTCATAGCGGCGATGATTTTCGCTCGACAGTCGAGCAGATCGAATCGTTCAAGCGCCGCTGCACGGATGCACGTGTGGCAGTTGTCGCGGATCACTTTCACCTGAGTGATCTGGTTGCCGCATTCCGAGCCGGTGCCACCGGATATTTCATCGACGTGATGAACTGCGACGCGTTCATCAAATCCATCGAACTCGTCATGATGGGTGGGACGGTATTCCCGCCGGCATTCTTGACGTCCGCCCTCGATACCGAGAAACGCGAGGTGGACGATGCTCCCGTAGCCAACGATGACGATCGCGCCGTCGCAACGGCAGATGACACGCTGGCTCAGCAACTTTCGCCGCGGGAAGTTTCAATTGTGCAGTGCCTAATTGAAGGCGATTCCAACAAGTGCATTGCGCGCAAGATCAAGATTGCCGAAGCCACGGTGAAGGTTCACATCAAGGCGATCCTTCGTAAGATCCGGGTTCAAAACAGAACGCAGGCAGCAATCTGGGGATTGAACCATCGATCTGCGGCTTGGTCGAGAAGCAGCGGTTCGGCGCATCAGGTCGTCGACGTAACCGAGCGGCTGCTCCCGCCTGGCCGAGAAATTTCCAAGATCGCGAGAGCGGGCCGGCCGACGCCACTTGGCGCGATCGACCATGCGGAGAACTACTTTGAAGCCTCCCTCGCCAACGGCCATACCCGCAAGGACATGAGCTCAAAAGCCGACGGGGCGATCCGACTGCGAAAATAGCCGAGACTCGTCCGGTCTGGCGCATCGGCATCACCGCGCGGGATGATTTCCCGCGCGGCGAGCATTGACCATGCAGACGCAAAACGGAAGCGGAAATGATCTTGTTGACCGGCGGTGCCGGCTATATCGGGTCCCATATCGCTGTCGCGCTACTCGACGCCGGGCTCGATGTCGTCGCGGTCGACAATCTTTCCAACAGCAACAGCGCCTCGCTCGAACGGATACGAGCCATCTGCGGACGATCGGTCATTTTCCGGCATGCCGATATCCGCAATGAAGAGGCGATCTACCAGATCCTGCGCGCCCACGACGTGACCGCGGTCATTCATCTCGCAGGCCTCAAGGCGGTGGGCGAGTCCAGCGCTCAACCGATGACCTATTACGACAACAACGTCGTGGGAACGATGCGGCTCGTGTCCGCCATGACGCGAGCAGCCGTCAAGACGCTGGTCTTTAGTTCATCCGCAACCGTTTACGGGACACCCGCGTACCTGCCGCTGGACGAGAAGCATCCTGTCGCACCGATCAATCCGTACGGCCGCACAAAATACTTCATCGAAGAAATCCTGAAGGATCTTCATGGGTCCGACAAGGATTGGCGGATTGCCATCTTGCGCTACTTCAATCCGGTTGGCGCCCACGAAAGCGGACTCATCGGAGAAGATCCTCTAGATGTGCCGAACAATCTGCTGCCGATTGTCGCACAAGTGGCGATCGGACGGCGTCCGAAGGTGCATGTTTGGGGAAACGACTATGATACTCCGGACGGCACCGGGATCCGTGACTACATTCACGTTGTCGACCTTGCATCCGGACATCTGAGCGCCCTGAGCCAACTGAGGCAGCCCGGCCTTCTGACTGTCAATCTCGGAACAGGAAGCGGCAGCAGCGTCATGGACGTGATCCAGACATTCAAGGAAGTGAGTGGCCGGCCAGTTCCGTATGTGATCGACCAACGCAGGGTCGGCGACGTCGCGATCTGCTATGCCGATCCAGCTCTCGCGAAGAACCTGTTGGGCTGGACATCAAAGCGAACCCTGACACAGATGTGTGCCGACCATTGGCATTTCCAGATGAAGAACCCGAATGGCTATCGCGGCGCCTAGTCGGCGAGAGCCGTCTGCGTCTTGCGCGGTCATGACGATGACCTTGCGGCTGCCAGGACCACACCATCTCGCCGGCTGATCCGGCGGGACCCAAACCGCTGTTCTCTGCTCACGCAGGCAAACGAAATCGAGGTGCCTTTGGCGCCATATGGTTCGATGAGGATTTCATCAGCGATTTCAAGTAGCGCCGCTGCCTGATTTAGCTAAGTCACCACCCAACAATGCTCGCAATCGGCAAGATGGCAGGATGACGCACCGAGTATTGGCTAATCCTCAATTGCTGCCTTCACTTGCTGTACAGCAAGGCGTCTTCGGGAGCGGCGCGCTATGGTTGTGCGAGCCGACTTACGTTGCTCAAGGTGGGACGGAATGCTTCTGGACAACGAGACGCCTGCCGCCACCATGTGTTCCGAGAGCTTCCGCGCTCGCGACCGTGGGGAGCCGGAAGCCCGACTCACGATAGGCCAGGTCATCGGTCGAACTGCCAGTCGGTTTCCGAACCAGCCGGCGATCGTCTCGAGCGCTTTCGAGCCTCTGACATACAGCGGTCTTGAACGCCAGTTGAACGCGTTCCGCCGGCGGATGCGCTTGGCCGGTTTCGATTGCAATGCCCGGATCGGGGTCTTGATGCCGAACGGCCCGGAGGCGGTTCTCGCCATCGTGGCGGTCGCCTGCTGTACCGTCGCGGTGCCCCTCGACCCACGCCTCTCCCAGCCTGAGATCGAGCAGCGACTCGACATGCTGAACCTGAGCGCCCTCGTCGTGCTGCAGGGCAGTGCCCCTGAAGCTCGCCAGGCCGCAGCCCGCAGAACGCTTGCCATTATAGAAGCCGCGCCGGTCGGACAGGGGCAGCTTGGGCTCGAGATCGACGTGCAGGTTTCCGGCTCCCCTGCCATCGACGCCGAGCCGGATCCGCGCTCTCCCGCCTTCATCCTGCAGACGTCGGGCACGACCGCGCAGCCGAAGCTCATTCCGTTCAGTCATGACAATATGCTGGCGGCGGCCGAACGCCTTCGGGCCTGGTTCGGCCTCACGTCCCGGGACCGATGCCTGAGCGTGTCGCCCCCGTACTATTCTCATGGGCTGAAAGTGACGGTCTTCACGCCGTTGCTGACGGGAGGCAGCATTGCCATCCCGGCGAACAATGCGATCGTCGCACTCGATGAGTGGTTCGATGTCCTGCGGCCGACCTGGTACTCGGCAGGCCCGACGCTTCACGCCACGGTGCTGGACAAGGCGCAGAGCCTCAAGAATGCACGGGCTGCGCACACTCTGCGGTTCGCCATGTCAGGCGGCGCCCCGCTGCCGAGGACCGTGCAGGAAGGCCTGCAACACGCTCTGGGCGTGCCGGTGCTGGAGCATTACGGCTCCAGCGAGGCGGCGCAGATCGCCGCCAACCAGCTGCCGCCCGGTCCGAACAGGCCGGGCACCTGCGGGAGACCCTGGCCCGATACGGTGGCGATCGTTGGTGAGGATGGACATCCCCTGGCGGCCGGCGAGCACGGAGAGATCTGGATTCGTGGACCGACCGTGACGTCGGGCTATCTCGATGCGCCGGAACTCAATCAAGCCGCTTTCACGAAGGGTTGGTTTCACACCGGCGATATCGGCAGCCTCGACGAAGACGGCTTCCTTTCGCTGCACGGCCGCCTGAGCGAGCTGATCAATCGCGGCGGCGAGAAAATTTCTCCCGCCGAGATCGAAGCCGCGCTATTGCGACATTCGGCCATCGCGGAAGCCGCGGCCTTCGCGATCTCACATCCGCGCCTGGGCGAGGACGTCGCAGTCGCCATCGTCCCTCATCGCGGCGCGCAGCCGACCGCTGCCGAGCTTCGCTCGTTCCTGCAACGCGAGTTGGCCTCGTTCAAGATTCCGAGACGCATTCTGACGCTCGACCATCTGCCAAAGGGGGTGACGGGAAAGGTTCAGCGGCGACGTCTGCGCGAGCTGGCCGACCGGCCACGGGGTCATCTGGCGCCGATGCCGGCGCCCGTCGCGAACGGGCCGTTGAATCTGGAAGCCGAGTTGCTGACGCTCTGGCGCAGGCTGCTCAAGAACCAGGCCGTGACCGTTGACAGCGATTTTTTTGCCAGCGGCGGAGACTCCCTTCTCGCGATGGAGATGCTGCTCGAGGTCGAGCGGCTCGTCGGCTATCCCGTGCCGGAAACCATCATGTTCGGGGCGGAAACCATCCGGCAATTTGCCGCAAGGGTTTCCGCACCAATGGACACGTGGGCGACGGCGTTCTTCCAGCCCCATGCGTGCGGCACGCGGTCTCCGCTGTACTTTTTTAACGGCGACCTTGTCAGCGGCCACGCGAGTGTGCGGCGGCTAGTAGAACTTCTGGGGCCGGATTATCCGATCATCTCGATCAACCCCCACGGTCTTCATGGGGAGCCGATTCCGGTTTCGATCGAGGCAATGGCCGCCGACCGCCTGCCGTTCATCCTGGCAAGGCAAGCGAGCGGTCCCTTTCTTCTGGGTGGCAAGTGCAATGGCGCCATGGTGGCGTTCGAAGTGGCCCGCCAGCTGATGGCAGCCGGCCACACGGTTGATTTGGTCACGATGGTGGACCCGCCGACTGTCAGTGCCCGTCCGATGCCACGGGCGATCCTGGGGCTGCTGAAGCCGCTGGTTTCCCCTTATCTTTTGCGTTGGACCTTCGAGCAAATGGTGAGACTGGAGCGATACGTGAAGCTCCCCGCGAACGGACAGACTGCGAGCGCCAAGGTCGAGATTCCCGCGGCGTTGTGGGACGCTCATTCAATCGCAATGGCGCAGTATTGTCCGGCACCGCTCGAGGTCCCTGTGGCCTTTTACGCGGCCGACCACGATGGCCGAGCATGGCGGCATCTCAGCTCTCAACTGGAATTGATACAGGTGCCTGGCGGACATCCAGGTTGCCTGTTGATCGGTGCGGAACTGCTCGTGGATCACCTGCGGCGGAGATTTGAAAAACTCGCCTCGGGATCGAGCGCCACGTGACAAACCGGACGTCAGCCATGGCAGGCCCTGGTGAGCGGGTGGGGGATCAAGGCCGTCGGACGCCGAAGGCTGGAGCGCGCTGCACCAACCCTGAGCCCGGTCGATCACAGCTTCACCTCGGCACAGTTGCTCGGCCGGCACAAGAGGCTAGCGTGGGTACTCAGGAAGGGTCCGCACCTCGATCAAATTCCGGATATAGTTCGCATTATCGGCCTCCGCCGAGGCAACGGTCGGAGACGCCCAATCACGACGTGTCCGTCAGAGGGATGCCTGTGTGTGACCAGCCACCCGTCATCGGATCTTGCATCGGATCTTGCGCGAGCGTTGCAGCTTGGTCCTTCGGTCTTTCCGTCGCGGCGCGCGTTCGGTCCTCTGGCGTTGGAACGGGAAAGCATGCCTGAGACGGTTACCGATGTCAGCCTGGATGCCCTGGAGAGCATTGCGTGGCTTGAGACCTCATGGAAGGAGCTCGAAGCGCGAGTGACTCACTCGTTCTTCCTGTCCTGGCTCTGGATCGGCACCTGGCTCCGGCACATCCCGAAGGGCGCGCAACCACACGTCCTCGTGGCCCGGTCATCAGGCAAGATCGTTGGCCTGGCGATTATTTGCCGGCGGAGAACGTGGAGTCTCGGGCCGCATGCACGGACGCGCTGGCTGCTCAATGAAACGGGAGATACCCGTTTCGACCGATTGTTCATCGAGTACAACGGCATTCTTGCAGAGCAATCCGATGCCATCATGTCGGCGGGTCTCAATGCGTTGACGTCCCGCCTGCGCCGCTCGGATCAGTTGGTGCTCTCCGGAATTGATCCGGACCTTGAGGCGACTGCCAGTCGCGCCGCAGGCCGGGCCGGGCTCGTGACCGAGGTGAAACAGGCTGATGCGGCACTGTGGGTCGATTTTACCCCAGTCCGCCAGCGCGAGGGCGATTATCGCGCCACATTGGGCCGCAGCACGCGCCAGGCCGTGAGCCGTGCCATGCGGCTGTATGCCGAACGCGGCCCCGTTGAACTCCGCATCATGGAAACGACGACGGAGGCCCTCGCCGCATTCGATTTGCTGAGCGACTTTCATCGGTCGCGATGGGGACGCAGGGGAGCCTTCGCCAATCCCGGCTTCCGTCCGTTTCACGAGGATCTCATTGCCCGCGGCGTTCCCACGGGGGCCGTTCGCATCTCACGGACGATGGTGGGGAACGAGACAATTGGGGTGGTGTACAATTTCGTGCACGACGGCCGTGTCCTGAACTACCAGAGCGGCTTTCTCTATGAGAGCGACAGCCGGCTCAAGCCCGGGCTCGTCAGCCATGTGCTGGCTATTGAGGACAGCATTGCACGCGGGGAAAGCGGCTACGACTTCCTGGCTGGTGGCGGCGGGCACAAGTCCCATCTGGCCAATCGGGAGCAAGCCATGACGTGGATCGCTGTAGGCAAAGACAGTCCGGAGCGCCACATCGAGGCCAAGCTGCGCAGCGCCAAGCGGATGCTGCGAACCATTGCGACAAATCTTCCGAAAAAGACCGCGGCTCTGTATTCCGTATTCGGGACTAGTTCCTAGTCGATCGGTTTGGGCTTTTTGGCGAGAACCAACGTCTGGGTTGGCGATGTGGCCATTGTCGGTGCTGCGCCTTTTTGGCTGCCGGCCGGGGCAGGCGCTTACGCCTGGACTGCATCCATTGACCGTTTAGCGGCCCAATTCCCCTAGGAATATTCCCCGCTACCGCTTTGGCGGAAGGACGCCGCGCTTTGCCGCCGGGTCACTCAACTCAAGCAGTCCGATCCGGGGCGCCGGATGGGAACTGGCAAAAAATGGGTAATTACGATGGTCCATTGAGCCACGGCGGTGCGCGACTAAAATTTCGATCAGCAGTCCGCTCGAATGCCCATCGCAAGACCCGTTCGCAATCTACCGGCGGCAATCCGGATCGAGGCCAATAGAAAGCAAGTTGTGATGGCTTTTCGCATAGGTGCCTGTGAACAGAGCGCGTGGGAAAATAGTCGTTCCTTTGACGGGCAAGGCTATCGCAAACTTGAACGCGGGGCTCGCGGAGCCGGCCCCGCCCCCTTGAGCTTTTCGGACAAAGCCGTTGAGCTGAGACGAGGGATCATCACGCCGGTTCTCGAGAATGATGGTTGGGAGGTCCTGGCATTCATGCTCCATGTGGAGCAGGACGTCATCCGGGAGCTAAGTGTTTGCCTCAACGAAGAGGAACATCGGCGCGCCGGGGGATTGAGATTGGAGCGAGACCGCCGCCGCTTCATCGTCAGCCGCGGGCAGCTGCGCCACGTCCTCGCGTCCAGACTGGGAATTTCGCCTGCGGAGATCGAGCTGGAATATGGACGGCTGGGCAAACCCCACCTCTCCCGCCACATGCCCGCCCGCGACTTGCGCTTCAGCGTCTCACGATCCGGCGAAGTCGCGGTCATCGCCCTCTCGATCAGGCAGGAGGTCGGGGTCGACATCGAGGCAGTTCTCCCTGTGCCCGAAGCGGACGAGATCGCAGCGCTCTGCCTTTCCACCTCCGAGTACGAATCCTACGCCGCCCTCGATCCGGAAGACCGGCTGGAGGGCTTCCTGCAGCGCTGGACCCGGCTGGAGGCTGTCTCCAAGGCGCTGGGGTGCGGCCTGGGACAGCCCATTTGCTGGGATGAGAAGGATTGGGCTGTCCGAAGCTTCGGACCGCAACCTGGATATGTCGGGAGCGTGGTCGTCCGGAAATGAACTGTCATCCGGGATCGAAGATACCGCGATGGCGCACGGAACAGGAAATGTCAGCTTCATCCATGAAAAGCCCGATGTCAGCGCCGGTGATGCAGTTTTCTGAGCTGCTCGCAGACCTCGCGGTCAAGGACATCAAGGTCTGGGTCGAGGGCGACCGGCTGCGCTGCAACGCCCCGGCCGGCGCGCTGACGGCGGAGCTTCGCGATCAGTTGCAGGGTCGGAAGGGCGAGATCATCGCGTTTCTGAACATGGCCACGGCCGCCGCCACGCAACCGCCTGCAATCGTTCCGTTGCAGTCTAGCGGCACACGCACGCCCATTTATGCCGTACCCGGTCATGTCGGGGCACCGTCCTCATTCCTGGACCTCGCGAAGAACCTCGGCGGCGATCAACCGTTCTACGCGCTTCAACCGCCTGGCTTCGACGGGCAGAGCGAGCCGATGGACCGCGTCGAAGATATCGCCGAGTACTTCGCCCGCCAGATCGTCGAATATCAGCCGACCGGTCCGTACATCATCGCCGGCTATTGCTCCGGCGCTTCAACGGCTTTCGAACTGGCGCAAATCCTGCGACAACGCAAATCGGAGGTCTCATGCGTTGCGCTGTTTGGCCCGCTTCACCCCACCACCTATGGGGAATGGCCGCGCCGGCTGTATTTCCTTGCCCGGGGCAAGGCGGAATCGTTCCTGCATGAGACAGCGAAGCTGCCGACATTCAGCGCCCGTCTTCGATATTTCGGCAGTCGCCTCCGCGAGCACTTGCGCGCCTTCGTCCCCCTCGTTGGCAAGAGCAAGGAGCCTGTCGCGACAGATCCGGTGTTGGCGAGCAGGGCTCTACTCAAATCCACGGCGATCGCGGCCTTTCAGCGGTACGCTCCCACTGCGTATTCGGGTCGGGTTTGCATATTCCTTCCCAACAAGGCCTGGCTGCGATCGGGCGCCGCGCCCCACCGATGGCTACCAGTAGTGCCGCATGCCGAATTTTACTTCGGGCCCGATGACTGCAACGAAGCCACGATGCTGATGGAACCTGACGCACCTGCCATCGCAGACCTCTATCGCCAGGCAACCCAAAAGCAGAACGATTGACGTGATTTGATTTTTTCGTTTTCCCGACGGGAGCGTATTTCATGAACGAAGTCCTACCTATCGCGCCGGACGGCGTCGCGCTTCCCCTGCTGAAGGATTCCGATCATCAGGCGCTGGTTGTCGATTACAACGCCACGGCAGCACGCTATCCGTCGGACAGGACGATCATCGATCTCTTCCGCGACCAGGCGACGCGCAATCCTGACGCCGAAGCGATCCGCTTTGGCAATGCAACGCTGACCTACCGGCAGCTCGACGAACGCTCCAACCAGATGGCCGCGCATTTGGGCTCGACCGGCGTGGGCCCGGGTCGGATCGCCGTTGTTTTCATGGAGCACTCCATTGAAGTCGTCGTTGCGATCCTGGGCGTCCTGAAGTCCGGCGCAGCCTATGTGCCGGTCGATGCGGCAACGCCGAAGGGGCGTATCGCAACAATCCTGCAGGACATTTCCAACGGGACCGACGGGCGGGCGCCCGTGGCGATCACTCAGTCTCGCCTGCGTTCCGGCATTCCCCCGAACCTTGCCGACATTTTCGTGCTCGACGCCGATTTCGATTCGATCATGAATCAGCCGGCCTCGCCCCGGCCGTCCGCTGCCACGCCGGACGGCGCCGCCTATATCATCTTCACCTCCGGCTCGACCGGCACGCCCAAGGGCGTCGAGATCGAGCACCGGAGCCTGGTGAACTACATCTGGTGGGCCGCCCAGGTGTACAGTTCCGGCGAAAGTCTGGCATGGCCCCTTTTCTCATCCCTCGCATTTGACCTGACCGTCACAACGCTCTTTACGCCACTCATCACCGGCGGCCGCATCGTGGTCTATCTCGGCGATCCCGGAGTGCAGAGCATGGTCGCGCTCAAGGTGATCGACGACAATGCGGTGGATATCATCAAGCTGACGCCGGCGCATCTCGCGATGATCCGCGACCGCAATCTTGAGACCACAAGACTGCGCAAGTTCATCGTGGGCGGTGAGGACTTCAAGGCCGCGCTGGCTCGCGACATCACCAACGCTATTCCCCATCCTATCGAAATCTACAACGAGTATGGACCAACCGAAGCCACGGTGGGCTGCATGATTCACCGTTTCGACACCGACCGGGATCAATCCGCATCGGTGCCGATCGGCGTTCCGGCCGCGAATGCGGGAATCTACGTCCTCAGCAAGGAATATCAGCCCACCGGGCCCGGGATCATCGGTGAGATGTTCATTGCCGGCGACGGTCTCGCGAGAGGTTATTTCAATCGCCCTGATCTGACCGACGAACGTTTCCGCACGGTCGCCGATCCCCGAGATGGGCGCTCGAAGCTGCGGCTCTACAAGACGGGCGATCTCGCCCGCTGGAACTCGGAAGGACGCCTGGAATTTCTCGGCCGCGCCGATCATCAGGTGAAAGTCGGTGGCACCCGTATCGAGCTGGGCGAGATCGAAGCACGGCTGCTCAAGCACCCGGACGTTCAGGAATGCGCCGTCGTCGCCATCGCCACCCCGATGACGAAAGCGGCGACACAAAAAACGAACGGCCATCTCGAACCGTCGACGACCGAAGACGGCATCGCACGGCTTGTGGCCTACTATGTCTCGTCGAAACCTCCGACCGTGGCGGACCTGCGCGCGCACCTCGCCGAAGAACTCCTGGAGTCGATGATTCCGACGCACTACGTTCGCCTCGAGCGGATGCCGCTCACGTCCAATGGCAAGGTCGACCGCTCATCGCTTCCCGAGCCGACTGCGGAAAACATCCAGCCGGCGCAAGTCTTCGCCGCCCCCTCGACAGAGACCGAGAAGACCCTGGCCGCCCTATGGTGCCAACTCCTGAAACTCGAGTCGATCGGACGCCACGACAACTTCTTCGACCTCGGCGGGGAGTCGCTCCTGGTGGTGCGTGCGGTGTCGCGTATGCGAAAGATCTTCGGCGTCGACGTGCAGCTTCGCAACCTCTTTGAGCGCCCGACACTGGCCGAGCTGGCGGAAGTCATCGACGGCATGCGCTGGGTGGCCGGTTCCAATACCCCTTCCCTCTCGGAGGGACCGAGAGAGGAGGTCGAACTCTAGCCGGAAGGTCTCCGCCCGGTCCTGGGCGTCAGGACAGGAGCCTTTGAGTCAGCTCGTAGCAGATCGGATGAAGACGATGGACAAAGCTTGGATGTCGGCGCGAGAGCCGGAGCTGCCTTGGATGGCGGCGGAGTATGAGCTCTTACGGGACCAGGTCCGCCGGTTCGTCAAGGAGGAAATCAAGCCCCACGCGGATCAGTGGGAAGAGAACGGGTTCATTCCGCGTTCGATCCTGCGCCGCATGGGCGAACTCGGTTTCTTCGGCATCCGCTATCCGGCTGAGTATGGCGGCGCCGAAATGGACTCCGTCGCGTCAACGGTCTTCGCCGAGGAGCTCGGGCGCTCGACCTATGGCGGCGTCGCCGACGCGATGCTCGTCCATGCCGACATGGCTTCCTTGTATGTCTTTCACGACGGGACCAAAGCCCAGCGGGCCCGCTGGATGCCGGGCATTGTCAGCGGCGAGGTGATCACCGCGGTCGCCATCACGGAGCCGGATGCGGGCTCGGACGTGAAGGCCATCCGCACGCGCGCGGTTCGAGACGGCGACTCCTACGTGCTCGACGGCACGAAGCTCTACATCACGAACGGCGTCCACGCAGATCTCTACTGCGTCGCGGCCAAGACGGATCCCGCGGCAGGAACCAACGGGATCACGATGTTCCTCGTCGAGAAGGGGACGCCAGGTTTCAGCGTCGCGCGCGAACTGGACAAGCTCGGCTGGCGCTCCTCCGACACGGCGGAACTTGTCTTCGACGGTTGCCGTATCTCCGCAGAGAACGTGCTCGGCGCGGAGGGACAAGGCTTCTATTCAATCATGCGCAACTTGCAGAACGAGCGCCTCGTCCTCGCCGCCATGTCGATAGGGATGGCCGAGGCGGCGATCGATATGACCGTCACCTACGTGAAGACCCGCCGCGCATTCGGGGGCGTCCTTTGGGACATGCAGGCGATCCGTCAACGTCTCGCGATGCTCTCCGCGAAAGTGGAGGCAAGCCGTCAGTTTCTCTATGCCACCGCCTGGCGCATGGCGGCCGACGACGATTGCCTGCGCGAGACCTCGATGCTGAAGGCCATCTGCGGCGAACTCGTCAACGAGGTCGCGTATGATTGCGTGCAGTTCCACGGCGCCATGGGCGTCATGCGCGAGAGCGCGATCGAGCGCGTAGCGCGTGACGCCCGCGTCCTCTCCATCGCCGGCGGCGCGACGGAAGTGATGCTTGAGGTGGTCGCGTCGATGTCATGATCCTGATGCGGCGCTGACGACGTCGCTCTGGCGTTGGTTGCAGGAACGCTGAGTGCCGGCTCTTCGGGCGGCGGGCCGGGCTTGAATAGTCTCGGCATCCGGGCCGGTCGCGGCGACCGACGCAGCAAACGGCGCGCCGGATTCACCCACAACGGCAGGCGATCCGCTTCAAGGAGGATTTCACTCCGCCGCCGCAACCCGTTCGCTCGATGGGGCCTCCGAACTGCCGAGGCTTCCAGCTGATTGAACATGATCAATGGCTTGAACGTGTATCCCTTTCACTGCCCTTCCAGACGGGTCATTCATGCTCGCAAATTGCTGAGACCAGAGAAACGCGGTCGGCGTGGAGCATGCGATCGAAGGACCGACGGGGACAGTTAGGCAGGCTGTCGGGTTGTTGAAAATGCCATCAAAGATGGTCCTGTAGAAATATCCTTCCTTGGACGTCGGCGTTTGCCGCGGAAAGCGCTTGCTCGCCTCTGCGAGCATCTGATCCGAGACTTTATTCTCGGCTTGATGCTTCAAGCTCTCAATCCAGCTATACCCTACCCCGTCGGAAAACTGCTCCTTCTGACGCCACAAGATTGCTTGCGGCAACAGATCGGTAAATGCTTCCCGCAATATGCCCTTCTCGATTTTCTCGCCAGGGCACATTTTCTCGGCGGGGTTTATCGACATTGCGTAGTCCAGGAATTCCTTGTCCAGGAAGGGCACACGAGCTTCGACCCCCCAGGCCGCCATTGCCTTGTTCGCGCGACAGCAATCATACTTGCTGAGTGCAAAGATCTTCCGGACAGTCTCCTCATGGAATTCTTCTGCTGATGGTGCCATGTGGAAGTAGAGATAGCCGCCAAATACCTCGTCAGCGCCTTCTCCGGACAACACCATCTTGATGCCCATCGATTTTATCTTACGCGCCATGAGGTACATCGGCGTGCCGGCACGAATGGTGGTAACATCAAAGGTCTCCAGGTGCCGGATCACGTCCGGCAATGCGTCCAACCCTTCCTGCACGGTAAAGACAATTTCATGATGGACCGTGCCGACGTGAGCCGCCACGGCTCGCGCATGCTTCATGTCGGGTGAGTTTTCCAGGCCGACGGAGAACGAGTGCAGCCTCGGCCACCATGCTTCTTCGGTTTCTCCCGACTCGATCCGCTTGAAGCGGTGGCGCGCCGCGAGCGCCGCGATAAGCGAAGAGTCGAGCCCCCCGGAAATAAGCACCCCGTAAGGCACATCGCACATCATTTGCTGCTTGACCGCAGCTTCGAGCGACGTTCGGAGCTCCTGCAGGGACACCTTCCTCGTTGGAAGAGTATGCGCCCACTGTGGATCATACCACTTGACGAACTGTCCGGCCTTTCCGCTGTAATGATGTCCCGGAGGGAACTCCCGGATCGTCTCGCATACGCCATCGAGAGCCTTCATTTCGCTCGCAACGTAAGTCGTGCCGTCGCTGCCCCATCCGATGTAAAGCGGAACGATGCCGATGTGGTCTCGGGCGACGAAGAAATCGCCACTGCGCTCGTCGAAGAGGGCAAATGCAAAGATTCCACTCAGCATATTGCACACGGCAGGGCCGTACTCGTCGTAGAGATACAGGATAACTTCGCAGTCGGACTTCGTCTTCCAAGCGTGCGGCAGCTTCAGTGCCTCGCGCAAAGCGACATGATTGTAGATCTCTCCGTTCACGGCCAAAGCCCGACCAGCGGTGACGTCGAGAAGGGGTTGAGCGCCGTGCTCCACGTCGACAATGGAAAGGCGCTCGTGCGCGAGCACTGCGCCTTCGCTGGAGTAGATGCCGCTCCAGTCCGGCCCGCGGTGCCTGACCGTCTTGGCCATCTCGAGCGCCCGGCTGCGCACCGTCTCGATCGAATCCTTAAATCCAAAGATGCCAACGAAGCCGCACAAGGAGATCACCCCTTCTGTGAGTTCTAGATCGCAGAGAAGCGGAAGAGCGGATCGAGAACGGTCAAGGTCACAAAATATTCAAGGTTCAGATCAAGCGGAATTACCCTCTGCCTAAGCGGCGCCACCGTCGGATAGGCCATAAAATATGCGGATGAGCGGCATCAAACTCCATGGCTGCTCGTGTCTTCCAATTCCAGGTAGTCCCTGATGCGGGCTGACCGGTCGCTTCATCCGATCGGCGGGAGCGCAAATTCCCAGCCTCGCTGGGCCGATCGCTTCCGGCTTTGTCACCTGCTGTCGCGCCGCGAGTCTGCCGCGGTCACCTCAGACCGGCCTATCACGACCGGGGCATTTGAACTGCTCAGCTTTCGGGACGGCGCGTCGGGACCATCCTGGTATCGCAGCGAGACCTCGATGGTGTCGCCCGGCTGCAACTCGGCGTCCTCGTTCACGACAATCCGTTCCGGTCCTTTCTCGCTCTTTCTAATAATGACAATATCCGGCCTACTACCGGCGCCCCGTGCGAGCTGCGATCGAACCATCGAAGTGTACTGAAGCTTCTCGCCGACGCTCTGCAGTTTTTCGCGAATCTGATTGAGCTTTAAGCTGGTCTCTTGCAGCTCACGAAACAGATCAAGCTTCCGCTGATCGTCGAGCTTTGCCAACCGTCTGGCGTACTCGTCCTGCAATTTCTTGACCTGGAGCAATTGCGCAGAGGTCTGCAGCCTCCGGGTCGCCGACAGCAGAACCGCGCGACGGGCATCCGTCACGCGAGGGCTGATCAACGATCCCTTGCCGAACAGGTCGGTCGCTTTCTGAAGGTCCTCGACGTCGGACTGAAGTCCCTCTTCATCCTTCTTTTGCTGCTCTGATAGTACGCGGACCTCGTCGTCTCCCTGCCGAACGCTGCGCTGCAAGTACGCCTTTTCCTGCTGATAGTCACTCTGCTTCGTCTTCAGATATTCGGCTTCCGCATTGACGATTTCCGAAACCGCCGACCGGGCTATCGGCACGTCGGCAAGAGAAGCGCTTGGGTTGATCTGCGTCCCTTCCCCGAGTTCGCTCTTGATGCGCCACATCCGCGCCTGTTCCTTGGCGAGTTCTGTCCAGAGCGATCCATACTCGCTTCTCAGGTCGGCTGACTCGAGATACGGGTTATTCATCCTGATATGCATGATGTCGTAGCCACCCGCCATGGCGATGAGCTGGCGCGCGGTGCTCGCCGGACGATAAGGGTACTCGCCCGGCTTCGACACATCCCCATTGACGTAAACAGGCCTGTACTCCGCCACGATCGCCGTGACCTGATCTGCATCGATCACGACCACGACCTCGCGGCCGTCCACGGTCCTCTGTCGAAAGACCTTGCTCGTCAGCGCGGCCCCGACCTTTGCCCGAATTTCTTGCAACGGCAGGCCGGCGACCGGGACCATCCCAACCAGCGGCAACGAGATATTGCCATCGACCTGGACCGGAGCGCGCTGCCGCAGCTCCGGCACGCCGGCCACCGCCACCTCCAGAACGTCTCCGACGTTCACTCGATACTCGGCTTTCGCCTGAGCGGAAATCGTCAGGCCAACAGCCACCAGGCCCCATCTGACACAACGGCCTGATTGACCGCCACGGTTGTCAAGACGAAAGAAATTACGCAGCTTGGCGTTCGGCATGGCGTGCTCGATGGCTCGGTCTCACTGAATGATCGACAATCTAAACCCGCAGCGCCTCGGCTCAACTGACCATCGTAGTTACTCCCGGCTACCCATTTATTGCCAGTCCGCCTCCTGACCCGAATGCTATTGTTTTTGTCAGGGGGACGGACTGCTTGACGGACTGCTTGGGAGTAACCGGTGAGTTATGCGTCTTTCACCAATTCGCCGGCTCCTACCGAGCGTTCGGCGCATTCGGTCACTGGCCGCAAGGCAATTCCGGCTGACGTTGGCAAGAATCGATTGGCCGCCTTGCTGGTATTGGCGGCGGGCGCCGAGTTCCTCCTCGTAGCTGTTGGGGCTTTTGCCGCCGCCGTCCTCTATTACCGACTGGTCCTTCAGCTCGACTATCCGGACACTCCAAAATACATCCTGGAATCCATTCTGATTGCCACGTTGCAGCTGCTCGTATCCGTTGGGCTGCGGCAATATTCGCGGATCCAGACGCAGCCCCGGCACATCTTCATGTGGAGCGGCGTCAGCGCCGTCTTCTTCGTATTCTCCTTCTTCATCTCGACGATATTTCTTCTCAAGATCTCGGACGGCTACTCGCGCGCGACCGTGATGGCCCAGGCAGCAAGCGTCATCGTCATGGTGCTCTTCGCGCGGGCAATTTGCTTCTCGTTGCTGCAACCTGCCATCGCATCCGGACTGATCGACGCCAGGCGCGTCATCCTCATAGGTGAACCGAGCCACTGCCTGAATTTTTCCGGACGAGTGAGCGCCACCGGAATCCGGACCATTCGCTCGTTCGAGTTGCCGACCTTTCGCACTGGCGCTTCGGCACCGGAGGTGCGATCCCATGTCCGAGAACTGATCGCGGAGTGCCGGCCGCTACGAGCGGATGACATTGTCATTCTGACTTCGGAGCCGGATGTTCCGGCTGCCCTCGCGCTCGCCGGCGCCCTGTCAGAGCTCCCGGTTGACGTTCACGTCGTCCCGGTCGGTGCAATCGACCTCATGGCCGTGTCGCGCATCACGCAGTTCGGCAACATGGTGACGATGCGCATCTTCCAGTCTCCCCTGACGCCGTTCCACCGGGCAATCAAACGAGCCTTCGACATCGCGGCCGCAATTGTCGGACTTATCATCATCAGTCCCCTCTTCGTCATCCTTCCGCTCGCAATCAAGCTCGATTCCCCCGGGCCGGTGCTGTTTCGTCAGACGCGGCACGGCTACAACAACGAGACTATTCGCGTGCTGAAATTCAGATCGATGACCGTGATGGAGGACGGCGACAATTTCAAGCAGGTGACCAGGCACGATCCACGCGTGACCCGGTTGGGACGCTTCATGCGCCACAGCAATATCGATGAGCTTCCACAGCTCTTCAACGTGCTGGTCGGCGATATGTCACTCGTCGGACCTCGTCCGCACGCGACCTCGCAGAACGAGAGCTTCGCCCGGCTGATTTCGTCATTCTCCCGCCGCCACAACGTCAAGCCCGGCATTACCGGCTGGGCACAGGTCAACGGCTATCGCGGCGAAACCGACACCTTGGAGAAGATGCAACGTCGCGTCGAACACGACCTGTACTACATCGACAATTGGTCATTCCTTCTCGATCTCAAGATCATCGTCATGACCCTCTTCTCCAGAAAGGTCTATTGGAATGCCTGTTAGCGCGATGTCGATTGCTGCGTGCACGCCGTACAGCAAGACCGCAAGGGCATTGCAATCGATCCCGTTCCCGTTTGATCGGCGGAGGCTTCCGTAGGCCACCAGTAACTGCAGGTTCGAGACAAATGCTGCAAACCCACAGAACAGACAATTCGGCACCTCAGGACCCGATGCCGCCTGAATTCGGTTCGCCGGCCGAATTCGTAGCGGAGGGCCTCGCCTTTTTGCGCCGCCGCCTCTCGATCATACTGCTGACGTGTTTTCTGATGTTTGGCGCCGGCTTGCTCTATCTCGTTGTCACCGTTCCGACGTTTACGGCAACCGCGCAACTCATCGTCGACGCCAAGACGGCTTCTTCCAACGACACGGCGTCGGCAACGACGGCCGTCGAAAGTCAGGTCGCAATCCTGAAGTCCGAGAGCGTCGCTCGCGCGGCGATCGCGAAGCTCGGTTTGGCGGGGGATCGGGAATTCTCCAGCGGCGCCCTGCACCGTTTAAGTCGATCGGTATCACGGCTGCTCGGCTGGAGCAGACCGGACACGGACGTCGTCACGCGTGATGCGATGGAAGCATTCGCGCGCAAGCTCTCGGTGAAGCGCGCCGGTCTCACCTACATAGTCGATCTCGCCTTCAACTCCGGCGACCCCGATCGGGCAGCGCAGGTCCTGGACACCATCGTAGAGACCTACATTACGACGCAGATGGACGCGAAATACAAATGGGGTCTGCAAAACGAGAAATGGGTCAAGGATCGCGTCAACGAATTGAGCAGCCAGGCGTCGGCCGCCAAGAAGGCCGTAGCGAATTACAAGACTGGCATGGCGGCTCCCGCGAACACCGCCGCGGCAGGTCCACCCTCGTCGCAATCGACCGGAACGACGCAAGACGAACTCCGCGAACTGGAAGCCACGGCGGACGCCGCCGCCAAAACGTATGACAGTTTCCTCCGGATGTTGCGTTACATGGACGCCATGCAGCAGCAATCCGCGCCGGTGTTCGAGGCTCGTCTGCTCACCGGGGTGTCTCATCCCTACACGGCCAGCTCGCCAAACGCCCGATTGATACTTGGATCAGCGATCCTCGGCGGCATGCTTCTGGGGATTGGAATAGGATTGCTGCGCGACAGGTCTGACCGGGAACACGCGCCCGCGCGCAGGTCTGCAGGCACTGCATCCGGAGGAACTGCAGTGGTCCAGGGGCTCAAGGCCAGCGGCGTCAAGCCCCATTTCGATGGTTCGTTCAAGGTCGAGAAACAACACACGTACAAGGAGGCCAATCCTGACTTATAGCCGCATGAATTGGCTCCCGATCGCGATACGCAAGCTCGATTGAAATGCCCCCGTACGTCACCGTCGAACAGTGCGCGTCGGCGAACCGCCTTCATCGCGATGAAGGCAGCATGCTTCCCGCTGCGGCCACCGGAGTGGGTAATCCAGAAGGGCCAAACGCTCTCCGCAGCCGTGGGGTTATATTCGACCCTGCGACAATGTGTCGATTTGACAATGAGTCGCCTTTGAACGCTCAGCCTCCGCGCAGTCCGCTCCTCCGCCCACGAGGTGCGCCGAACCGGGAATTCCGGGCAAGAGCTCGATCACAATTACCGGGCGCCGCGTGGCGTCCACCAACGTTGGCTTGAGCAATGACGAGCTTTACCCGAGCGTCCGGCGGACCGGCGACCATGTTCAGCAATGTCTTCCGGCAGTCATGGCTGGCCTTGGCATACCGATGCTCGGGCGCCGTCGTCTCCTTCCTCTTCGGCGTAAGTTTTGCGCGGATGATGAACATAGAGGAATACGGTGCGCTCATGTCGTTGATGACGTTCGCGCTCGTCGCCTCCACGGTCGGCCTCGTCGGTCAGCAATTTCGCGTGTTGCGGGAAATACCAAGCATCGCCGCCCGGAAAGACTACCCGGAGATCGGCTCGATCGTCGCGAAGCGGGTTCGTGTGGCATGTCTGGGCAGCGTTGCCGTGACCGTAATCGCCCTCCTTCCGTTCGTCGCCGCTCACGGCCGCGACGGAATATTCGGAAGCTGGCAATATGCCACGAGCGTGCTGCTGATATTGCCGTTGTCCTTGATCGAAATGCAGAGCTCGCTAGGGCGCACGCTCGGCTCCGTCAATCTCGCACTCGTGTCGAAGGACGTGTTGTGGCGGTTTCTCATCATATTGTTGGGCGCCGTTCTCTTCGCGACGTATGGCCATCCGCTGCCGGCGCAAGACGTTCTGCTGATTGCAACTGCAATCCTGGTCGTGCTGATCGCCGCCCAGAACATTTACCTGCGGCATCTCGCGGAGGGATGTAAGGTTTTCACCATGGCGGTGAGGCGGTCCAATGACCGGCTTGGCGACGTCCTTTCCAGTTCGGGACCGTTTTGGGTAACCAGCGTCACCAGTATCATGGGCGGCACGGTCGACCTCGTCGTCATCTCGGTCATGGTCGGCCCGGAAGCCGCTGGATATTACTACGCTGCCAGCCGGATCGCGCTTCTTCTTGATTTCTTCCTGGCGACCTTCTGCATTCCCGCGGCGCCCCTTATCGCACGGCTGTTCGATGAGAATCGTCATGCGGAAATCACACGCGTCACGTCGGGAGCATCATTAGGTGCGTTTGTCGCTGTCCTCGGCTGCGTTGCGACGTTGGCACTTGGCGGCGACCTCGCGCTGATGGCGTTCGGAGAGACTTTCACCCGCGCCTACAGCGTCCTGATGGTCCTGGCAATCGGCATGCTGGTGTCGACATATTTCGGGATCGGCCCCATCGCCTTGAACATGACGGGACATCAGCGCGCCGCGATGCACATCGTGGTGACCACTTGGGCGGTGGGGATCCTGGCCATGATCGGCGCGACCTTGGCCTTCGGGACAACAGGAGCGGCGGTTGCCGGCGCCTGTGCAGGCATCGCAACCAGGGCGTGGACAGCGGCCTACATTTATTCGGCGGAAGGGATCGATATCACGGCCACCACGGCGCTCCTCGCGTTGGTCAGGCGCGCAACGGGGAGAGGCGCATCCGAACCGCGTACCGAGGCAATACAGCCGGAAGCCAGCGCCACCATTCTTGACCTGCAGCCTGTTCGCGGCAGTCGGGACACGCGTACATGAATTGGGGAGGTAGTTGAATGCGTTCGCTGTCATCCGAGGACGCGGCTGCTGCAATCGGACTTACGCACGGGAGGCGGCACCTGATGGACCGGGGTACATTCGAATACGAGGTGTCAGGGAGCCGGCTTTCCATGGGCCTGGTGAGGCTTCTGCACACCGTTGTTGCGCGGAGTACCGGGCGCGGCATGGGACTTGCCATGCGGGCGGTCAAGCCGCTTCTGCATTCCCAGCTGTCTTGCGTGCATTTCGCCGACGGCAGCCGCTTGTACTTCGAGCTGAACGACGTCTACTGGAATGCGTTCTTCATCGGCCAACCCGGCATGACCTACGAGCCGGACATAGCGACGCTTCTGCTGCGGCTGAAGGATACCGACTATACGTTCTTCGATTGCGGTGCCAACATCGGATACTGGTCCGTTCTCGTCACGTCGGAAATGCTGGGTCGCAAGCGCGCGATTGCCGTCGAGGCTTCACGGGAGACGCTTGCAATTCTCGAGCAGAACCGTGACGCGAATGATCAGCGCTTCGAGATCTGCCGCAGGGCATTGTTCGAGTACGACGGTCGCAGCCTGTTCTTCTCCGACGACGGACCTCATTCGGCCCGACACATCGTAACGTCGCAGAGCAGCCGTCCGTCACACACCGAGCCCGTCATGTCGATAACGATCGATGCGCTGGCAAGGGACCAGCAGTTGACCGACAGCGATCGGCTCGTCATCAAGCTCGACGTCGAGGGCCAGGAGGTCGCGGCCCTGAAGGGCGCCCGGCAGGTTCTGAAGCGCGACACGCTGATCATCTACGAAGATCATGGCCAGGATCGCAGCCACGCGACCACGAGGTATGTGTTCGAGGCACTCGGACTCCCAGTGTTTTCTCTTGCTGCAGACGGGGCGGTCACGAGAGTCAGTGACCTCGGCACACTGGATCGCCTGAAGGTGAACCCCAAAATCGGCTACAATTTCGCGACCTGCCCACCCGGCTCCGGCTTCCACCGCTGGATCTCAGGAATCGCCAGTCACGCATGATCGTGTGGAGCGCTGTCGGCGGCCGATCCCGGCGCACGAGATCGCCGGCCGCTCGACCCGCTTCGCGTGTAATTCGCGTGCACTCGGCTCTCCGACGCGATCGGAATGCACGATATCAATTGCTGCGACCGAACAGCATCTCCACCGCCGACTGGACGCCATTCATTCGCCCTTCGAACGGAATTCTGCCGTCGGATGGACCTCCGACCGCGATACGAGGAAGCCCAAAAGGATTCGGCTTGCGATCAGGTATCTGTCCATGCCGAGTTGTGACTGCGGTCGAAAAACCGACTTCCACCGCGAGATCTTGTTCTCGAGGACCGCATGCCCTGGAGTTGCCGTAGGGAAAAGCGACGTGCCGGACCGGGCGCTGAAGCAATGCCTCCAGATAGGTGCGATTACCCGCCATTTCGGCGCGCGCTGAAGCTGCACTCAGGCACGCGAGTGCCGGATGCGATTCCGTATGTCCGCCAATCGAAGCCAGCGGGTGTCGCGCCAGGGCCTGAAGCTCGCGCTCATTGATGAAATAGGTGTCGTTCAAGGCCTCCAGCGATAGATCGGCCTTGCTGAACGTAGGGGCGAGCATTTCGACTCGTTGGTAATCCTCATGGACCCAGTTGCTCACCTTCTCCAGGGCCGATGCTTTCTCGTCAAAATCGCGACAGCTGAATCGCATGTTCATTGCGTCGATCGCAAGACTGTCTCTCGAGCGGAACAGGTCGCGCAAGCCCAGCCACCACGGTTGCATCGTTCGCGTCACCGCACCCGTTGGAACATAGACGGTGAAGGGCGCGTTATTTCGCTCAAGGATTGGCAATGCAGTCGTGACGTTGTCCTTGTAGCCGTCGTCGAAGGTAAGCACCGCATAGCGGCGGGGTTGCGGATCCGCCGCCAGCCGCTCGAGACATGCATCGAGACTGACGATCTCCCATCCTTGCTGGCGCAGCCACTTCAGAGTGTATTCAAGGAAATCAGGCGATGCACCGGTCTTCAGCTCCGACTGCCAGTCCTGCTGAATCTCATGGAACATCAGGATAGCGGCCCTGCCGGCAAATGCCTTGCGCAAAGCAGGCGCAAATCCCGCCCAACTAGCCGCATGGAATATGGTTCGGCTGAGAAGTCGCTTCACGCGAAGCCACCACCGGACAGGCTGATTGCGTGCAAGCCGACCAAGCGGCTTCGGTGCTCATTTGATTGCGTGTGCGATCTCCCCATGCTCATCCTCAAATTGCCGTCGTGAATGCAGCAATGTTTCCGATGGGAAACAGCCCTCCATTTATCAACAAACCGCGTCGCTCTGGCAACCACGGCGCTGGTACTCACTACTGGGTACCCCAGATTTCATCGCCTCCACTCTGAATGCGCCGCCTGCATCGAACTGCTTTCACGGTAGCTTTTCGTCGAACACAGAGTGCACCGGCCACTGGTGATGCCGGCCTTTGTGATGTGCGTGTCGAGGGCTCTAATGAAAGTACTGCTCGCCAACAAGTTTCTGTTCAACAACGGTGGCGCAGAGGCAGTGCTGCTTCAGGAAAGAATGTTCCTGACGAGCAGCGGGGCAGACGTCATTGACTTCGCGATGCAGCACGAGCGGAACATCGAATCCCGCTACGCAAATCACTTCGTGTCTCGCCAGGAATACCGGACCGGCGGCCATCTCGCCAAGATCAAGAGCGCGCTCTCACTGATTCACTCGCGCGAAGCCGTGAGCAAGCTCGCATCCCTGATCGAGGAGACCCGGCCGGACTTGATGCATTGCCACAACATCTATCACCAGCTGACCCCGTCGATTGTCGGCGTCGCCAAGTCGCGCGGGATTCCGGTCGTGCTGACACTGCACGATTCGAAGCCGGTGTGCCCGGTGCACACCCGCATGCGAGAGGACCGGTTATGTTCGTCGTGTCTCGCCGGAGATTTCCATCACGTGCTGATGCACCGCTGCGCTGACGGCTCGATCGCACAGAGCGCCACGCTTTACATGGAAGCGGTCATTCAGCGCTGGTTCGGCAGCTACGAGAAGGTGGATCGCTTTCTCGCGCCGAGCCAGTTCATGCGGGAGTCGGTGTTGCCGCGGTTCGCTGCGGACCGGGTCCAGGTGCTCTACAATGGCGTGGATGTCACCGGCATTTCGGCGAGCGATCGGGACAAGGGATACGTGCTCTATTGCGGCCGGCTCGCGCCTGGAAAAGGTGCGGAGACGCTGTTGCGCGCCCACGAAGCAGCGGACTGCCGGTGGCCTCTCGTCATCGCAGGCTCCGGCCCGCTGGCGGATAGTTTGAAGGCGCAATTCACCCGGAACGTGCGTTTCGCGGGCCAGCTGTCCGGCGAAACTTTAAACGAGACGATCGCCGAGGCTTCCGTGGTGGTTGTGCCTTCGGAGTGGTGCGAGAACTGCCCGATGTCGGTGCTGGAGGCGATGGCCTATGGCAAGGCAGTCATAGCGACCCGCGTCGGCGGCATTCCGGAGCTGGTGGACGATCGCGTGACCGGGCTTTTGTTTGAGCCCGGCAATACGGACGAGCTTCGACGTCACCTCGATTGCCTGATGAGCGACGCCGCACGCCGTGCAGGCATGGGAGCAGCGGGAAGAAGTCGCGTCGAAGCGGACTTCTCTCTCGAGAAGCATAACACCGAACTGATGGCCGTCTACCGATCACTGGTGAGCGAGCGGCATTCATCGCATTGAGGATTGCAAATGGACCTCACCGTCATCTCCACGTTTCGTTGCAACTCGAGATGCCAGATGTGTTACATCTGGAAGAATCCGACCGATCCAAAGGAAGAGGTCACGCTCGAGACCCTGGCGAAGCTTCCTGGGGGGTTCGATAATCTCAATATCTCCGGCGGAGAACCGACTCTGCGGAAGGATCTGGCCGAGATGGTGGACCTGCTCCACCCCAAGGCCCGAATCATAGAGATCAGCTCGAACGGCCTGCATCCCGAGCGTCTCCTCCCCATCATCAAGAAGCACCCGAAGATCAAGGTTCGTTTCAGCCTCGAGGGTGACGCGACCACCAGCGACTGCATCCGCGGCGAGAAGGACGGCTATGCCACGAAGGTAGCCGGACTTCGCATGCTGCAGGAGGCAGGCGGGCAAGACCTGGGATTCGCCTTCGTCATCCAGGACGAGAATGTGGCTCAGCTCGTTCGAACCTATGAACTGGCGCGTTCGATGGGGTTCGAACTTGCGACCTCGACGCTGCACAACGCGTGGCAGTTCTACAAGAACGACAATTATTTCTACGAGCGCGTCGCGGTGGCCCGGCAGGTGGAAGGGCTTATCACTGCGATGCTCAAGAGCAACAAGCCGAAGAACTGGTTTCGCGCCTATCTGAATTTGGGCCTGATCGAAAAGATCCTCGGCCACCCGCGGTTGATACGCTGCAGCGCGGGGACGGATTTCGCATTCATCGACCCCTGGTCCGATGTGTGGGCCTGCAATGTGCGGTCAGACCTGCCGCTGGGCAACCTGGCGCGCCAGTCCTGGAGTGAGATCATGGCCAGCGACACGGCCAAGAACTCCGTCGCCAAGGTTCACGCTTGCCAACAAAACTGCTGGATGGTGACGACCGCGCGCACGGCAATGCGCTCAACGCTGATTCCGCAGGCACCGAAGATGGGGCCGCTCATCTGGGTGCTGAAGAACAAGCTGAAGGTCGAGCTCGGCCGGCCGATCTGTTTCGATCAATACATTGATTATTCCAACGTCGCGCCTACTCCGCGTGTCCAGCGAACGTCATTCCTCAACGAAAAGCAAAAGGCGCGATTGGTGCGCGGGAGAGAGACGGTCGACGCCCGATATCCGCTCAAGGAATTCATGAACAACTAATTTGACAGGAGGGTGCAGTGAGTGCGGATCATCTGGTACTGCGGGTGATCATGCTTGGCCTGCGTGGATTTCCCAATGTGCAGGGAGGAGTGGAAGTTCACGCAGAGCACCTCTGCCCTCATCTCAAGGAACTGGGCTGCGATGTCGAGGTGATCGTTCGCTCCTCGTATATGCCGCCTGATCGCGGCAACGAGTGGCAGGGTGTGCGTTACCAGCGGGTATGGTGCCCGAAGACCTCGGGTCTCGAGACGATCGTCCATTCGTTCCTCGGAGTGCTTGTCGCTGCATGGCAGCGGCCGGACGTGTTGCACATCCAGGCCATCGGGCCGGCCTTGATGGCGCCACTCGCGCGCTTGCTGGGATTGCATGTCGTCGTGACGCACCACGGCCCGGATTACGAACGGGAGAAGTGGGGCCGATTGGCCAGGATGGCCCTGCGCGCCGGCGAGGCATGGGGAATGCGATTCTCCGACGGCCGCATCGTCATCTCCCAGACCATCCGAAAGCTGGTGCGGGATAAGTACGGCCTGAATTCGGACCTCATTCCAAACGGCGTCACCTTGCCTGACGTGCCGGTAAGCACCTCGGTGCTGGAGAAGCTTGGGCTTACGCCGGGACGATACGTGCTGATGGTGGGCCGGCTGGTGCCGGAGAAGCGGCACACCGACCTGATTCAGGCCTTTGCCGATGCCAGGCTTACCGGATGGAAGCTCGTGTTCGTCGGCGCCTCCGAGCATCCAGACGCGTATACCGAAATGCTTGCGGCGCGCGCCGGGGCAACCGCTGGGGTGATCATGGCGGGCTTCCAGTGCGGCCTCGCACTGCGGGAGCTATACGCCCACGCGGGCATTTTCGTTTTGCCATCCTCGCACGAAGGCTTGCCGATCGCGCTGCTGGAAGCTCTGAGCTTCGGTTTGCCCGTGGTGGCCAGTGACATTCCTGCTCACCTGGAGATCGGATTGAATGACGCGCACTATTTTCATGTGGGAGATGTATCAGGGCTCGCGGACCGCCTGGCATCGTTTGCACACAATCCGTGGCCGTTGGAGCTGCGCGAGAAGACACGCAGCTGGTTGGCTGAACGGGAAGACTGGCGCTCTATCGCAGAGCGCACTCTCGGATGCTATCGCAAAGCAATCGAGCCTCGTCGAGGCGGTCCTCATGCGCGATCCCGGACGGCGCCGCCAAGCACCGCCTAGCGAGCTGCGCACGCGGCGTGCCGGCCAACGCGCCATGCCCGTCCCGCGGTTGAGGTATTGCCTCAAACCGATCGAACCAAAGCGACGTTCAAGATGAATACACTCCTACTGTATTTTCTTATCTATACGTTCTTTCGATCGATCTCCAACGGCCTCGACCGTCTGTCCGGGACGAGCTTTTCCATGATCCTGTCGCTCACCGTCATCGGGATCGGTGTTGTGGCTGCCTGGCACGCGCGACATGTCAGGATACATAAAAGACTGTTCGTACTCCTGATAGCCATGTCCGTCTTTGTTGCCGCTTGCATCCTGTCTTTTGTCACCAACGGCTTCGGAGCCGGCAAGATCGTCAACCAGTATACCGCCTTGTACGAGATGTTCAGGTACGTGCACCTGATCATGTTCGTCACACTACTTGCTGCCCTTTATCGTCATCCGGATTTTTGCCCGCGCCTCCATCGTGTTTACATGTGGCTGTTGTTCGTCATTTCCGCGGTGGGGCTTGGTCAATACCTGACCGGTCATGCAGAGCTCGTCACGCAATACGACAAGTTTGAACGGGTGGCGGGTCTTTCCTCGCACCCCGTACCTTACAGCCTGGAGATCGTGCTGACCTTTTTCGTTTGCGAGCTGTCGCGCCGGAAAATGCGGCTTCCTATTCAGCACTTTCACCTCGCGGTGTACTCGCTGTTTGTTGTTGCGCTGGTCCTTTCCGCTTCAAGGACCGGAGTCGCGCTGCTCGGGGTGGCCCTCAGCGTATACCTTTTTGTCCAGAGGCCTGCCCTGCTTCCCGCGTTCGCGGTAGCATTCGCGATCCTCATGTGGGCATCTCCATTTGGAGAGTTGTTCTCGGACCTAAAAACCGTTCCGGACTACATCATGAACGGCGAATATGTGGTGTGGGACTGGCAAACCGCAGTGACCTCGGTCCATTGGCGCATTCACCACTGGTACTATCTGTCCACACTCGGGTTGGAACGAGCATGGATCGGATATGGCCCCGGTCAAACCCCACTCTACAGTCCGTTCCTTCTGCAGGCACACAATCAATTCGTGGAGATATTCTTCGATACGGGCATGGTAGGCCTGATCTCCTTTGCCGCGTTTTGGTTCAGCCTTCCGGTGGCTGCAATGTCCGACCGGCGACGGCTCATCAACACATTCGGAAAAAAATCAGCGGAAGCCGGAATTCTGCACTTCTGGGTCGCCATCTTTGTCGGCGTGACGCTGGTTGCATTGCTCGATCAAAGCTTTAACCGGGAAACAGTGGCGTTCTCGCATTTGATCGTCACCGTTTTCATCGTCCTGTCCCAGCCGGAGGCGGTCACCGCACGAAGCCCCGGATGGTCCTTCCGCCACCTTTTGATGACCGCCGGTTCGCCGGCCGATGTAGCATTTGGAGAACGTAACCTTGCAGTCGCGGAAGAACGGCGCTCCACCTAGATCTCAACCTGGATTGAGCCGGCGTCACGCACTTCGGGCCGTCGCCTGCGCGGCTGCGTACGGCGTGACGCGATCGCCGGTCTTCGGACAGCCAACCGCCGAGCCGTCCCTTGATCGCCAGTCGGACGTCGCGTTCGCGTCGTCGCACGACCGTCTGCGCGGCATAAACATCCAGCAGCCCTTCGCGCATTGGCAGACGGGTGAGCCCTGGAACATCCGTAGGGGCTGGGACAGCTGGATGCCGAAACAGCGGCTCGAAAGAATTGCCGCCAGCGGAGTCGACTTCCTGCGCATCTGTGTCGATCCAGCGCCGCTACTCGCGTTCGAGACCAAGGCTGATTTGACCTCAGGCATCGAAACTGTCCTTCGATCGGTCGACGCCGTCCTTCAGGCCGGCATGAAGGTGCTATTCGACGTTCACGTCAGTACGGAGCACACGGACTGGAACATTCAGACGTTGACCGATGGAATCTCAGGTCCGCATTTTCTGCGTCTTGTCGAAGTGGAGACGAGCATCGCAGCGGCGTTGCAGGCGAGATATGATCCCCAGTCGGTCGCGCTGGAGCTGTTCAATGAACCGCCGCCGCCGTCGGATTTCAGCGCCAAGACGGCTTGGGCGGAGCAGCTCAAACATCTTTACGACGCGGTGCGATCAGCCGCTCCGAAACACACGCTGATCCTTTCAGGAATGAACTACGCGAGCATCGATGGTCTGCTCTCGATCGACGTAAACGCCTTCGACGCGAATACAATATTCGTGTTTCACTACTACGAGCCGTTCATCTTCACGCTTCAGGGCGTGAATGTGTCCTACAACAAGTATGTGCATCGCCTCCAATTTCCCCCACAACCCGGCGACCGCGTTCGGGTGATCGAGCGAGCGACGGGTCTGGCGAAATCGGACGAGGAAACCTCGTTGTTGCGAAAGACCTACCTTGTCGAGCAGTTGAGCAACAACGCAGGTCAGTATTTCGATGTCCCTCAGGGTATCGAGTTCATCCGTCGCAGAGTCGGCGAGGTCGCCGCCTGGTCCGACAAGAACAAGGTCGATCGCAAGCGCGTCATGTGCGGCGAGTTCGGATGTTTTGGCGACTTCGCCGGTCGCACCGGTGCCGCGTTATCGGATCGGGCGACGTGGTTGCAGTCGGTGCGTCAGGCCGTCGAGGAAAACGGATTTGGCTGGTGCGTTCACGACCTCGATGAGTCGTTTCGCATCACCAGCGACAACGGCGCATTTATCCCGGAGCTCCTGACAGCGCTCGGTCTGCGCAATCCATGAGACCGTAGGCTGAGCCAGGCGAGCCGACGCGGCCTTGCAGAAATCAAATGTGGCGCGAAACCGACCAACACGGCAAATTTCAGCGGAAAATCGCCTGTGTGGAGTGAATGTCGGTCAGGCTATACGTGTGTATAAATCACACTTTGAAAGTTTTTTTGCCATCTTTGATTATTAACCCACCGACTCAGCAGTCGGGGGGGCAACTTCCAAAAATCCCACTGCTTGAAATCTCCTCGCGGTTCGAGGCTGCAATTCTTTGGAATCGGAATCTGTTCGCGGCTGAAGTCGCGAGCATGCAATCTGTCGCACATCTCTGATGCGCGGCAGCGGAATTCCTCGTCCTTAAATTTGGTCTGCAATGGAGAACTAAAGTGGCGCTGACCGATGTCATCTATCAAAACACGCCTGGCAACAGCGAAGGGTTTCCGCTTGGGGTCCCCTCAAGCTATTCCTGGTACGGCGGGAGCACCGGCCATACAGGCAGCACCCCGCCCTCCAATTTCACCTCCGTCACGGGATGGGGACAGGTCTATCCCAAATCCGGGGCAACCAACGATTCCAATCCGGCCAACGTTCAGATCGCGGACTTCCAGACGTGGGTGCATCTGAAAACTGGCGGCTGGGTTCTCGTGCAAGATCAGGCGACGGACCCGATCGCCGGATCTCAGTTTCTCGCCGACTTTTCCGGAAACACGAACACTTCCTGGAGCGTGACCCGGCAGGCGGACGGCAGCGCGATGGGTGCTGCGCCCCTCAGTGGATACAACGACCATTTCTGGCCGGGCTCACGCGGCAGCTATTCGGCCGGAACGGTCGATGGGGTCTACGTCCAGGCCAATATGAGGACCACTGATCCGAACGAGCATCTCGTTGCCGATCTGGGAGCTGATTGGTGGTCGACCCCAACAGCCGCATACGTCGACGGATTCTCCAACAATCCCGGTGCCGGGATGAGCGATTGGGTCGAACTGACGACGAGCTACAAGACCCTTTACTTCACCTCGATGACGTCTGCGCAGTTGCAGGCCGATCTGCCGCCTCCGCTGAAGGGCACCTCTTCGCCGACGACGCCCACAACACCGACGACGCCTACGACGCCGACCGACCCGACGATACCGTCGCAGCCGACGACGCCGACCGACCCCACGACGCCGACAACCCCCACGACTCCGAGCGTGACTGCACCGGTGCTCGACGTCGCGGACAAGTCGCTCTGGGTGGCCGGAAGAGGCGGTCAGGTCGACCTGGGGACGACTCTTACAACGACCGACCCTAACGATAACCTCACCCTGAATATCATGGGACTGCCGCGATACGAGACGATCACGACCGGCGATGGCACGACGCTCAGGGGCAACAACATCACCCTGACGTCCGCGCAGGTCGACAGCGGACTGACGCTGACATCGTACTACAAGGGCAATGCTCATCCGGTCGCGAACCTCACGCTGACCGCGAGCGCTATGGATCCGACCACCGGCGCTGTGATGTCGTCGGACCCGCAGACGATCCGCGTGACGGATCCCCGGCCGTCCAGCTCGACTGGCGGAAACACCGGCAACTGGGCAAACCACGGCTTTGCGCAGTGGCAGCAGCAGATGGGCGTGAACACCGGCACCCTGGCGAACACGGCATCGCAGATGACCGGTTGGGGCGATCAAGGCACGCGAGCGTCCCAGGCAAGCCAGGGCTTTGCGCTGCTGAACCAGTATCTGGCCGGTAGCTCCGGTCGGGTCGACGGTGGTCAGATCGCGGCGGCCATGTCGAATGGGACCGGCTGGACGCACAACTCGTTCCTGAGCAAACCTCAAGGTTGATCCGGCAACTGCACCCGGGGGCTCTGCGCCCGGGTGCAGTACCCATCAACGTGTTGGGAATTGGAAACAGGCGGTCGATCGCGGACGGTAACCGCGAAGGGACTGTCACGCGCGGGTCTTTATCTCGGTTGGCTTTATCGCCCGCATCTGTTTCCGAGCGATCAAAACGCGTGCTGGCGCAACAGCTTCGGGTATGCGGCAAATTTGCGCGCAATTTACCGGTGCAAAAATCAAGATTTGAAACTTTTTTCGCCATTTTTGCGCATTAACGAACCGGTTCAGCAGTCGGGGGGCAGGTCTAAAATCCCACTGCTTTGAAATCTCCTCGCGGTTCGAGGCCCTAGTGCTTTGATGTTGCTTGCGCCTTTTTGGCTGCAAGCAAGCGGTATGTCGCATGCTCTGTCGATGCGCGGCATTGGAATTCCCAGTCTTTGGAAATGCATGAGAAGGAACACAAACGCGGCCGAGTAGCCGCGAAGGGTTGAGTAAGAATGGCGATCCAGAACGGAAATGCCCCCGCCGCAGATCTAGGGCTTCGCGCGCTAGCTCTGTTCCTACGCCTGCATGGCGTGAATACTGTGCCGGACCAGCTCCGCGATCGTTGCGGGAGCGACGAGATCGGCATTCGCGCGATGCTTCGCTGCGCGCGCGAATTCGGCGTCAAAGTCCGTTCGCGGACAATGGATTGGACCCGCCTTGCGGGTATCCAGCTGCCCGGAATCGCCTCGCTGCGTGACGGCGGATTTCTGCTGCTGGGCAAGATCGACGACCAGGTGGCGCTTGTGCTGCACCCGACCTCGCCGCATCCGAGCCGGATGACGCGCGCGGAATTCGAAGCGATCTGGGATGGCGGTTTGATCTGTGCTGGATCACAGAGCCTCGCACAGCGCGCACGTCATGCATTTTCCGACATCCGCACGCGCTCGTTTGACCTGGGCGCCGGCCTGATGCACCGCGCCGGCGAGAGCCTGATGCGTGCCCGCGACGGACTCACGAAGAGCTTCTCGGCGACGAGACCTGGCATCCTGATGCGCGGGCCCCGCGACGAAGCCGCAATCCATCCGGCAAACACAAACACCGAATCCCCGGCCGCCGGCGTCGAATCCGAGCATGACGATGAATCCGGGCTCATTGCGCTGGCGATCTTGCTGCGTTGCCATGGAATCGCTGCCGACCCCGGTCAAATTCGCCACCGCATCGGCTCAGCGCGCCTCGGCGTTACTGAAATCCTGCGCTGCGCCAAGGATTTCGGGCTCAAGGCAAAGGTGCAGAGGACGAGCTGGAACAGGCTTGCCGTCACCCCGCTGCCGGGAATTGCGGTGCTGCGCGACGGCAGCTTCCTGATCCTCGGCAAGGTTATCGACGACAAGCTTCTCGTTCAGCGCCCGCTGTCTCCGCGCCCCGAAGCAATCACCCAGGCCCAACTCGAGGCCATCTGGGACGGCGGCATCATCCTTATGGCCCGGCGCGCCAGCCTGACCGATCTCGCGCGGCGCTTCGATATCTCCTGGTTCGTCGGCGCCATGCAAAAGTATCGTCGCCTGCTCGGCGAGGTGCTGGCGGCGTCGTTCTTCCTTCAGATCTTCGCGGTTGTCTCACCGCTGTTCTTCCAGGTGGTGATCGACAAGGTGCTCGTGCATCGAAGCATGAGCACGCTCGACGTCCTGGTCGTCGGGCTTGTCGTACTGACCGTATTCGAGGCCGTCCTCGAGACGCTGCGCGTCTATCAGTTCGCGCATACGACAAACCGTATCGACGTCGAGCTCGGCGCCAGGCTGTTCCGTCACCTGTTGGCGCTGCCGATCGCCTATTTCCAGACCCGCCGCGTCGGCGATTCGGTGGCGCGCGTCCGTGAGCTCGAGAACATACGCCAGTTCCTGACCAGCTCGGCGCTCACGCTGGTGATCGATCTGCTGTTCACCGTCGTCTTCCTTGCGGTGATGTTCTATTACTCGACGACGTTGACGTGGATCGTGCTGGCGTCCTTTCCGCTCTACATCGGCATCTCCGCGGGAGCCGCGCCCCTGTTCCGTCGGCGCCTAGACGAGAAATTCAATCGCGGCTCCGAGAACCAGGCCTTCCTGGTCGAGAGCGTCACCGGTATCGAGACGCTGAAGGCCATGGCGGTCGAGCCGCAGATGCAGCGCCGCTGGGAGGAGCAGCTCGCCGGCTATGTATCCGCAAGCTTCCGCGTGCTCAGCCTGAACAACACGGCGAGCCAGGCGGTCCAGATGATCAACAAGCTGGTCATCGCCGCGACCCTTTACTTCGGCGCCCGCCTGGTGGTCAGCGGGGACCTGACTGTCGGCGAGCTCGTCGCGTTCAACATGCTGGCCGCGCGCGTCAGCGCGCCGGTTCTGCGGCTCGCACAGATCTGGCAGGACTTCCATCAAGCCCGCCTGTCGATTGATCGTCTCGGCGACATCCTCAACACCATTCCCGAGCCGAGCTTCACGCCGGCCCGCGCGGCGCTGCCGCCGATCCGCGGGCAGGTCACATTCGAGCACGCGACTTTCCGCTACCGAATCGACGGCCCCGAGGTGCTGCACGACGTGTCCTTCAGCGTCGAGCCAGGCCAGGTCATCGGCATCGTGGGTTCATCCGGCTCGGGCAAGAGCACCATCACCAAGCTGATCCAGCGTCTCTATGTCCCCGAGAGCGGACGCGTGCTGGTCGACGGCGTCGATCTCGCGATGGTCGATCTGAGCTGGCTGCGGCGCCAGATCGGTGTCGTGTTGCAGGAGAACGTACTGTTCAACTGCACGGTCCGCGACAACATCGCGCTGGCCGATCCGGCGATGCCGATGGAGCGCGTCATCGAAGCGGCGGAGCTAGCCGGCGCCCACGACTTCATCCTCGAACTGCCGGAGGGTTACGACACCGTCGTGGGCGAGCGCGGCAGCAGCCTGTCCGGCGGGCAGCGCCAGCGAATCGCAATCGCGCGCGCACTCATCACCGATCCACGCATCCTGATCCTGGACGAGGCGACCAGCGCGCTGGATTACGAAAGCGAGCGCGCGATCCAACAGAACATGAGGCGGATTTCCGCCGGACGGACCGTGTTCGTCATCGCCCATCGGCTGTCGACGGTGCGCAATGCAAGCCGGATCATCACCCTCGAGCATGGCCGCATCGTCGAGGACGGCAGCCATGACGAGTTGATCCGCACCAACGGCCGTTACGCCAACCTCCATTATCTGCAGGCCGGTATCCATGACGTCCGCTAGCCGCAATGTCGTCGCGTTCCCGAGACGCGAACCTCGCCGCCGCGAGCACGAAATCGCCTTTCTGCCGGCGGCGCTCGAGATCGCCGAATCGCCGCCGTCGCCGATCGGGCGCGCGATCGGGGCGTGCATCATCGCCGCGTTCTGCATCGCGCTGTTGTGGGCGACGCTCGGCAGCGTCGATATCGTCGCCAGCGCGACCGGCAAGATCGTGCCGGGCGGGCGCACCAAGTTGATCCAGCCGTTCGAGACGGGTGTGGTCCGCGCCATCCGCGTCCGCGACGGCCAGAGCGTCAAGGCCGGCGACGTCCTGATCGAGCTGGACCCGACAATGACGGAAGCCGACCAGGAGCGGCAGAAGAGCGATCTGCTTGCAGCCGAGCTGGACGTCGCGCGGCTGCGCGCCGCGCTGGCCGCAGACCCGCTCGCGGCCTTCCGGCCGCCGCAAAACGCAAGTGCGGCCGAAATCGAGATGCATCGCCAGTTCCTGATCAGCCAGCGCGCCGAGCAGAGCGCAAAGCTTTCCGAAATCGAGCGCCAGCAGGGGCAGAAGGAGGCGGAACGAGCGACCACATCGGCGAGCGTCGACAAGCTGGAGGCGACGATCCCGGTGCTGAAGGAGCGCGTCGACATCCGCAAGGGTCTCGTCGAGAAGGCATTGGCGTCGAAGGTCGTCTATCTCTCCGAATATCAGGAGCTGGTCGCCATGCAGCAGGACCTCGTCCTGCAGCAGAGCCGGCTGCGCGAAGCCGATGCGGCGATCGCGCTGCTGAAGGAGACCAAGGACAAGACTGCCGCGGAGTATCGCCGCGCGACCTATGATGCCCTTGCGAAGGCCGAGCAGAAGGCTGCGAGCGCCGCCCAGGAGGTGGTCAAGGCGGATCGGCGAACGAAGCTGCAGAGTTTGACTGCGCCGGTCGACGGCGTCGTGCAGCAGCTCGCCGTTCATACGGTGGGCGGCGTGGTGACGCCCGCTCAGGCGCTGGCCGTCGTGGTCCCGAGCGAGAGCCAGCTCGAGATCGAGGCCATGCTGTCGAACCGCGACATCGGCTTCGTGCATCCCGGCCAGAAGGCGGAGATCAAGGTCGATACGTTCAACTTCACCCGGTACGGGCTGCTTCATGGCGATGTGCTCAGCGTGTCGACGGATGCCATCACGCGCGAAAAGCAACAGGGCAACCCCAATGACCGGACATTGGGCGCGGCGCAGAGCAGCAGCGAGCCTAAAGGTCAGGAGCTGGAATATGCCGCGCGCGTTTCGCTCGACCGGACGCACATGCAAATCGAGGACAAGCTCGTCAAGCTCGGGCCGGGCATGGCGGTGACGGTCGAAATCAAGACCGGCACGCGCAGGATCATCAGCTATCTGCTTTCGCCGCTGGCACGGTACCGGCAGGAGGCCCTGCGCGAACGGTAAAGCGAAGCTGTTCGCCGGACGTTGCGGCCGGGCGAGGCGCCACTCGCGTGAGAGCGAAGCTGATCGCGGTGGTGCCCGTCGTTAGGACGATTGCGGTGAAATTGCCGGTGGATTGGCAGATGCGCTATCGGCGCAGCGCTTCCAGACGCGATTTCGCCTCATGGACTCCCGCGGCGTTGGCCTTGGCATAGAGGTCTTGCGCCCTGCGCTCGTCGCCGCGCGTGCCGTAAGTCCCCCACTTCGCAAGAATCAGGGGATCGTAGGTTTCTGCCAACGCGAAGCTCGCCTGGGCGCTGCCCATTTCCACGGCGCGCTCGAGGACAAGCCGCGCCGCGCCTATGTCGCCCTGACGCAGCAAGGAGCTCGCCCGCGCAACCAACCCTCCCGCTTCCGCAGCCTGCTCGGGAGCCGGCTGAGCAACCGCGCGAACAGGCGCCGCTCGTGTCTGTTCGGCGACTGGATTGGTGGCCACTTCGATCGACTTGTCGCGCGCGGTCGCACCGGTCGTCAACGCAGCACCGTGCGCGTTGCGATCCTCGACCTCATAGGCATGGATTGCGCTCCGCGACAGAGGGAGGTGCTGCGCCTGCACGTCGACCCTGGCGCGCAATTGCCTCAATTCGGCAGCGCTGGCTTCCGCTGCCTGCTTCTGCAGCACGATTTCCTCGCCTGCCTTTGCCACCCGCGCCGTCTGGGTCTCGCTGTCGCGATGCGCTGCCGCCAGATCTTGCTCCAGCCGCGCGGACCGCTCACGCTCCTTTTGCAGGTCCGCCGCGCTGCTCTTTCCGGCCGCTTGCAGCCGGGACGTTTCTTTGCCCGCTTCGGTCACGAGCACGGCCTTGCTCTCGATATCACGTCGCGCTGCCGCAAGATCCTGCTCCAGCCGGGCGGACCGCTCGCGCTCCTTTTGCAGGTCGGCCGCGCCGCTCTTCTCCACCGCCTTCAGCCGGGACGCTTCCTCGTCTGCTTTCGTCACCAGGGCCGTCTTGGTCGCGACATCGCGTCGCGCTGCCGCGAGATCCTGCTCCAGCCGGTCGGCCCGCGCCGCTTGCAGTGAGTTCTGCAACTCCGCCGCACCGCTTTCCCTTTCCCGCTTTAGTCGGGCGGCTTCCTCGCTCGCTTTCGCCGCCAGCGCGGTCTGCGTCTCGACATCGCTGCGGGCAGCCGCAAGATCCTGCTCCAGCCGCGCGAGTCGCTCACGTTCGTCCGGTGTGGATTTGTGAACCGAAGCTGCGCCGCTCACAGCCGCCTGCCTGAGCTCCGCCGCTTCTTCACCGGCTTTGCGGGCCTGCGCCTCGAAGGCGTAGATCGTGCTTCGCGTCTGGGAAAGCTCCTGTGCCAGCGCGTCGGCCTTGGCGCGCGATTCCCGCAGCTCGGCGGCCCCGGCCTCCACCGTCCGCTTCTGCCGCAGGGTTTCATCGGCCGCCTTTGCCGCCAGTGCGGTCTGGGCCTCGACATCACGCCGCGCGACCGCGAGATCCTGCTCCAGCCTTGCGGACCGCTCTCGCTCCTTTTGCAGGGAGCCCTGCGACTCGGCCGCTCCGCTTTCGCTTTGCTGCTTCAGTCGGGAAATCTCCTCGCCCGCTTTGGTCGCCAGCGTGGCCTGGGTCTCGACATTGCTGCGGGCAGCCGCAAGATCCCGCTCCAGCCGCGCGAACCGCTCACCTTCGTCGGGTGTAAATTTGCTGACCGAAGCCGTGCAGCTTGCAACCGCCTGCCTGAGCTCCGTCGCTTCGTCTCCGGATTTGCGGGCTTGGGCTTCGTATGCATAGATCGAGCTCCGCGACAGGGAGAGGTCTTGCGCCAGCGCCTCGGCTCGTTCGCGTGATTGCCTGAGCTCGGCAGCTCCGACGTCCGCTGCCTGCTTCTGCCGCTGAGCTTCTTGCTTTGTCGTTGTCGCCAACGCCATATGGGTCTCGACATCGTGCCGCGCTGCAGCCAAATCCTGCTCCAGCTGCGCGCTCCGCTCGCGCTCCCTTTGCAGGGACGACTGCAGCTCCGTAGCGCCGCTTTCACGCATCCCCTTCAGCCGGGAAACCTCCTCGCCTGCCTTCGCCGCCAGCGCAGTCTCGGTCTCGACGTTGCGGCGCGATGCCTCGAGATCCTGCTCGAGCCGCGCGGACCGTTCGCGCTCCCGTTGCAGATCGGCCACACCGCCTTCCGCCGCTGCTTTCAGCCGAGACGCTTCCTCACCCGCCCTTGTCGCCAGCACGGTCTGGGTTTCGACATCACGCCGCGCTGCCGCCAGATCCCGCTCCAGGTGCTCCGCCCGCTCACGCGTCTCTTGCAGGGAGTTCAGCAACTCCGCGCCGGCCTGCGCGGCTTGCTTCTCGTCGGCCGCCTTGTCCGTCAACGCGGCTCGGGCCTCGATATCGCGCCGCGCCGCGGCAAGACTCTGCTCCAGCGACTCGGCCCGATAGCGCTCCTGCTCGAGACGTTGCAGCAACTCGATGTCACGTCTGGCATTCGTCAGTTCACAGGAGAGCGACTCCGCCCAGTTGTATTCCCGTTTCGAAGCCTGCCCCGGGTCGCCGACTGTCGCTTGGGCAAGCTGCACCGGCCTGTCGTTGCCACCTCGACCCGGCGGCAAGGCTTCGGCAGCGCCGTTCCTTGCCGCTTCGATGAAACCGGGACTGCGGGCAGCCGCCGAATGCTGCGGTTGCGTCGATGGGCGCGCCGGATCCGGGGACGCCCGTGTTTCCGGCGCGCACGCCATCGCGAGCACGGCAGCAGTCGTCCACGACAGCGCGGACCGTCCCGTCTTGGGCAGCAGCCGGCGCGACGCATCTGCGATGTCGCGGCCGGCAACTGCTTTGTCCTTGAGCATAACCGGACCCATCCGCAATCACCTGTCGCGTGGCGACACGATCTGTTGAGGTGCGGTATTATGCGCCGTACCGCAGCGCGAAGCCTACAGCCCGCATGGAGGACCCACCCACCCCTTTCGGGTTAGGCCACAGGTCACGGCTTCACATAGGACCAGCCCTTCTCCTGCAGTTCCATCACGCGCACGACGCCTGACTTCACCACCTCCGCCTGGCGAACAATCGGGATGTCCTTATTCTCGGCCTTGTGCATTTTTTCCTGGGTATTGCCGCAGGCCTTGAACGAGACCTCCGGCGTGCTCAGCGCCATTTCCTCGAGACGGGCTTTCACCGGCGACGTATCGTCGCGCAGCATGTGCAGGCCGGGTCCGAAGGTGACCACCTCGATCTTCACCTTCTCGCCGAGATCCTTGTAGTATTGCGCAACGTTGACTGCGTTGTTGAGCGCGAGATTCATGGCTGCGGGATCGTTCGTGTTCACCTGCAGGATCAGGTTGTGCGACTTGGTGTTGGATGGAAGCCGGGCGTTCGCGTTGAGAGGAGATCGTTCCCCCTTGTGGGTGGTCGCCTTGCGCGAGACATGAACCCTTTGGACCTTTTTTGAAACGTGCCGATAGTCCGCAGTGGGATTCGTTGTTGTCGGTGTCCAATACCGTCCGCCGCCTTGCTCCGCCGCAGCGTATGAAGCGGACAGCAGCACCGTTGCAGCTCCGATGATGGTTACCTTCGCAATTTGCTGAAACACGCGCATGGATGCCTCTCCTGTTAAAGACACGTCATTCAAATCTCTAACCGTTGGGTTTTGCGGTCGGTTGTGGCCACCTGCACGCAGCGGTGATCTTCGCGCGCACCACATCCATCCCGCCCAACGGGAACACCGCATCCAGCGCCGGTCCGGTACGGGGTGCGAGGTGAATATTGAGACCTCCGCCGTCCGGAAGGGACTGCAGCAAGCGAATCACGTCGCCGCCGAACGCAACGCCGATCCCGGACGCAGGCACGGCTGCCGCGACCTGCTGCGGCGGACCGTCGTTGATACGGTAGGAAATTGCATATCCATCGCCGCGACCGGACACGCGGGATCCGGCAACGATCAGTTCGCTCCGCCCGCCATGGCAGCGAATCGAAAGCGTCATTCCGCTTTCGCCGGCACCGTCGCGCGATGACGTCGTAGCGGTGGCGACCGGTGAATAGTCGAGCGGTGAAGTCGTCAGGCTGACGACCCAGCTGCTAGCCTGGCTAGCCTGGGGCAGCGCTGACGCCCGCGGCGTCTTCTCGGAGCACTCCGGCCGTTCGGAGCGCTCCTTGGCGGAGCAATCGCGGAGCTGAGCGATCTGACGAAATCCTGCCGCCTGCGCCGAAGCAATACCGCTTGCGAGCAAAACACCAGCCACCGCGCAGGTCGCCGCGCGTCTCATTGCGATGGATTTGCGGCGGTGCGCGGCCCGCGATCGAGCCACGCCTGCGCTGCGGGGAAGCGCGTCAGGCCGGGAACGGTCGCGGCGAGATTGATCGTCTTCCACTTTTGGTCGAAGCCCGGCTGCTGCAGCTTGTCGATCCGCGAGAACAGATACTCCACGAAGCGCGCAAGGCGCTCATAGCGGTTCGATTTGGCCGGAAAGTTGAAAGCCACCAGAGCGGTCGGCACTGCGATTGTCGTGACGCGCTCGCCCTGCTTGATGAGATTGGGATACTCCGTGGCCTCGAGCGAGGCGGGAAGATAAAAGTCTTCGAACCTCCTGTCATAGGGAACAGGCAGAAACTTGAATCCCGGCTCCCAGCGGCCGCGCACGAAAGCATCCACCGGCTTCGAGGTGATGAAGACGACCGCGGCCATCTCGCCCTTGCGCATCTGCTCAAGCGCGACCTGATGAGGAATGAAGGTTTTTTCCACATCGAGGCCAAGGCGGCTGAAGATCAGCGGCCCCGAATAGGCCGCCGCAGTACCCAGATTATTGAAATTCACCTTCTTGCCGGCGAGATCGCTCAGGCTTTGGATCTCGGGACGAACGAAGATATGCAGTTCGGACGGAAACAGGTTCAGCACGAAAGCCAGCCGTTGCTGGATATCCGGCACCTGGCTTCTGTATTCCTCGAGCACGTCGGAATTGATGATGGCGGCATCGATGCCGCGCAAATACAGCAGTGAGTTCACATTCTCTGTCGGCCCGCGCGTCACGACCGGCAACACATGCAGCTTGTCGCCTTCGTCTACGACGCGGGCGATTTCCGCCGCGAGACGAATGGGCGCGCCCTCGAGCAGGCCCCCGGCGAGGCCGACCGTCCAGGCATTCATCGTCACCTGCGGCTTTTGCGGCGGTGGCTCACGTCGCAATTGACGCGATGCAGCAGGTTGCGCCTGCGCATCCACGTCGGGCAGCGGAACGGTCGTGAGCAGCGGAATCAGCAGCGCCAGCATGCGCAACGGCTGCAATTCACTTTTTGCGGTCTGTCCCATGGGATCTCCGCCCTCGCCGATCGGTCATTTTGTCGTAGTTTCATGCAGTTCATCGGCGCGCGCTATTTCTCCGCATGGGGGAGCCCCCTACCCCTTCCGGATTATCCACTGTGCCTGCCCCCGCGCCGCAGCGCGGGGGATCGACGTCTCGTACGGCTCTATCGCGGTTTGAAATTCGGCCGGCATCGGCGATGGCGTTTTGCCGCGCTGTTGTCGTTCTGCCGACGACGGGCGGCTTCGGTGCGGCGATTCTTCACATTCCGCCCCGACCAGGTCTTATGAACGACTTCTGTTGTTGCCCTGGCCGTTGGCGTGCATTCAGCACAACTTGCGAACGCAAGCGGGCGCAATCGTCGTTTGGCGTGCAAGGATCAAATGGCGGAGAGAGTGGGATTCGAACCCACGGTACGGTTTCCCGCACACACGCTTTCCAAGCGTGCGCCTTAAGCCACTCGGCCATCTCTCCGGGAGGCCCTCTCTTGAAGGGCTGAGGCGGATTTTGCAAGGGAGCGCGGGCCGGGAGCGCGAAATTTCCACAACAGATTGAAAACATTGGGTAAATTGATAGCGATGGCGGCCGCGCGCCGTCGCCTTGCGCGCGGCCGCGCGCGATTTTGGCCGGCGGTCGGTCAGGGACCGGCGCAAATCAATGGATGCATCCGATCAGCCCGCCTCTTCGTCATTCCGGAGGCTCGCCGCAGGTGCAAGCCCGGAATCTATGGGCCGCATCGCTCCTGGAAGAACGGATGCCGGATTCTCGCTTTCGCGAGCCCCGTCGCGAGAACGCGAAGTTATGACCACTGGCCGCGGGTGCTGTCCGTATTTAAGCCCCCGTGTCCTAAGTTGATTTTCGGAGTGTCCTAATTCGGATTAAGCGAATGGAAACGGTAGCTTGGCCGATGTTCTCGGTAGGACTACTGAGTCGCGCGGCGGATGTTCTACCCATAGCAATCGTTATGGTCCGCCAACAGTTCTTCCTCCACAGAGGAGAAGTGTTACCGGGGTTCTCCGTGGGTGAACGGAGTTCCAGTCACCCCCTTGCTGCCCGGGCGAACTCTACAGGAACGCATCCAATGCCGCCCCTGTTATCTCCGTATCACCGGCAACTACACCGCGCGTCGGTGACAGAGAGACCAGTTTGCGCTCCCGCCTTTCACGGATTGGGAGCGTGTCATGTGCGAAAAGTGTGTCGAACTGGACGGCAAGATCGAGCATTTGAAGGCGCTGTCCATGCATGTCACCGACGAGTTTACCTTGGCGGGGATGGCCCTTCTGACCAAACATTATGAAGATCAGAAGCGCGAATTGCACCCCGAACAGAAATAAGCCGCCTCAGTTGGCGGCCTTATCCAAATCAATCTACAACTCGACCGGTTCGTCCATATCGCCGTCGCCATCATAGATTTGCGAGACGTTCATTGCGAACGTCCGGAACCAGCGCACCCGTTGTGCAGCAGGCCAACCTTTTTCAGCGGCGGGAATCTTCTTGAGAAGAGCGATCAGCAAAGGGTCCAAATCAAGTGACGTTCCCTCTCCATTGCCTCCGCCGGTGCCGCCAGTCCCGCCACTAAATGGCTTCTCAAAGAAGCCGGATCACCACGCCGCAGCCGTGAGCCTGAGCATCGAATCGCTGCGACGTACGACGTGAATCCCGGTCGCGTGAATGAGGTGCTGAAAGGCTCTCGACATCGCGGCAGTCGAGAAGCGGCGCTATCTCGCAAGTCAGCTTGAACTACGAAGCCCGGCGCGAGCCGGGCTTTTTCTTGGCCCAAAGAAACGACCCCAGCGAGGGGCACGCTGAGGCCGCAACATAGGCAAATGCCGCGCCGGTCGAAGCGTTCTAATCCGACCCATGATGCCGGAAGAGATGCGAGCGATGGCAGAGCAGTGTGATGAGGCGGCCTTGAAGCTACTCACTCCCGAGCGTGCAATTGTCAGGAACGTCGCAGACCAATGGCGTATGCTGGCGGACCAATCCGAGATGCTACGTAAAGAGTGGCAATCAATCAGGTCTTCCAGCTAGACCGTTTTCCTGGCGATACCCCAAGGAAACGGCCCCAGCGCGTTGGAACAAACGCTGAGGCCGCCTTACCGCGCCGCCTGTAGAAGATTGCAGATTATGACAGCCGCGTCCCTCAAATATGTTTCGTTGTCTGTCCTAATTCCCCTCTGCGAGTGTCCTAACTAGGACAGCACCTGGCCGCGCAACACACTCAGTGTCGTCCCTGCTCCCTGCGCAATTGCGCACTAGGCAGGGAACGACAGCACGGCGGATGGGCGAACTAACGCACCCATCCTGCATCGTCATGATCGCTCAGTGATATCGCGCGGCAACATCCGCCGTGCGGCGCGGCCACAGGGTTGGTGGCTCGGGCAGCGCCGCGTTTCCCGCATTGTGCGTATCCTGCAGCGCCTCGATGAAATCGGCGAACCATTGCTGGATCGTGCCGCTGTTGAGCTTCTCCATCATCGCTTCCCAGCGCATCCGCCGCTCGGTCAGCGGCATCGCGAGCGCCGTCGCCAAGGTGCGCGCCATGCCGTCGATATCGTGCGGATTGACCAGCAGCGCGGCGTCGAGCTCGTTCGCCGCACCGGCGAATTTCGACAGCACCAGCACGCCGGGGTCCGCCGGGCTTTGCGCGGCGACATATTCCTTGGCGACAAGGTTCATGCCGTCCTGCAGCGGCGTCACGACGCCGACCTGCGCGGTGCGGTAAAGGCCTGCGAGCACGCCCTGGCCAAAGCCCTTGTTGAGGTAGCGGATCGGCGTCCAGTCGACCTCGCCATGCACGCCGTTGACGTCGGTGACGAGCTTCGCCACCTCGCTCTGCAGATTGCCGTAGGCTTCGATCGCGCCGCGCGAGGGCGTTGCGATCTGCAGCAGCGACACCGAACGCTTCAGGTTCGGATGCAGCGTCCACATCTTGTCGAACGCCTTGATGCGATTGACGAGGCCCTTGGAATAGTCGAGCCGGTCGACGCCGATCGCGAGCTTCTCGCCGTTGAGGCTGCGCCGCAGCCGCGTCACGTCGGGATGCGTCATCGCCTTGGTCGCCTGCTGCGCGAACTTGCCGGGATCGATGCCGATCGGAAACACCGCGGCCCGGGTGCGGCCGAACGGCGAATTGATCACGCCGTCGCGCAGCTCGAAGTCGAGATCGTGCTGCACATAGCTCAGGAAGTTCTCGCAGTCCTCATCGGTCTGGAAGCCGATCAGGTCATAGGACAGCATCGCCTCGATCAGCTCGCGATGATTGGGCACGCCCGCGATCACCGCGCGCGCCGGCCATGGCGTGTGCAGGAAGAAGCCGATCGGCTGCGTGACGCCGAGATCGCGCAGCTCGGCGCCGAGCGCGAGGAAATGATAATCCTGGACCCAGAACACGGAATCCGGCTTGCGGAAGCGCAACAACGCGCGCGCCATGAACGCGTTTACTTCGCGATAACTCGTGTAGTCCTCGCGGGACGCACGAATCAGATCGGCGCGCGAATGCATCGCGGGCCACAGCGCCGAATTGGCAAAGCCTTCGTAATAGCCGCCATAGTGCGCGGCCGGCAGATCGAGCATCGCCAATGCGCCCGCCCCGAGCGCTTCGACTTCTGCGAAAGGTTCCTTCAGGTTCCCGTCGCGGACGCGTCCACTGGAACCAACCCATATTGCCCCTGTCTTTTCCACCACCGGCAATAATGCCGCTGCCAGCCCCCCCGTCATGGGTTCATTGGGTTTTCCGCGCGAGACGCGGTTCGATACGACGACGAGGTTCACCAGGTCCCCTCCTGTTGGTCAACTCGCGTATTAACAACCATTCATCAAGATGGTTCCTGATCAAGGAATCTCCCAATTGAAACCAAATTCTGGCGAACACGCACGGAACTCGCGGGAACTCGCGAAAAGAAAATTGCGCGCGAGGTTGACGCCACGACGCAAAAGCACCGTATTCGATTCGGCTGCGATGAATGCGCTTCGGTTAGGACAGGCTGACGTCCCTATCGACGTCGAGCAGATGCGCGAGGAATTCGCGCACGTCGCTCGGTCCGTCGAAATGTCCGGCGACGCCGGTTGCACGACGGCCGACGGAGAACGCGAGACCGTCGAAATCAGGCATGATCGCGAACACGGTCTCGTCGGTGACGTCGTCGCCGATGAAGAACGGACGCCGTCCCTTGAACGGCTCATGCGTCATCAGCTCGAGCACGCCGGTCGCCTTGGTGAAGCCGGAATGCTTGATCTCGCAGACGCTCTTGCCGGGCAGCACCTCGATCGGCGCATTCGGCAGCTCGGCGCGGATCAGCGACACCGCCTCATAGATCGCCTTCTCCGCCTGCGGCGCCAGCCGATAGTGCAGCGCCAGCGAATAGCCCTTGTCCTCGAGCAGAATACCGGGGCTGAGCTTTGCGATCGCGGCAAGACGGCGCTTCAACTCCTTGTCGAGCGGCGGCGCGTGTGCGGCGACCGCCTCGCTGTCCGGCTGCAGCCGCATCTCGGCGCCGTGACCGCCGATCGCAGGAAACACTTCCGGCGCGAAGATCAGGTCGATGTCGTTGAGGGAGCGGCCGCTGACCAGCGCCAGTGCGCCGTGGGTGCGCTCATGCAGCTGCTTCAGCGTGGTCGACAGTTCCGGCGGCACCCAGACCTCGCGCGGCGTCGGCGCGAAATCGAGCAGGGTGCCGTCGATGTCGAGCAGCACCGCGGCCTGGCGGAGCGGCGGAATCAGCGACGCCTGCGTCGGCACGCTGTCCGTCTTGGCGTCAGGGGCGATGTCATCATCCATGGGCATCTCGGCCACGTCATGCTTCGTCATAGTCTACTCCACACATGCCAGTGGTCGCGCGACGGATTCGAGCGATTTCCGCTCGGCCGCGACGGCATAGCGCCATGCGACCACTGCGGCGACCATCATGAGCGCCGACCCCAAGAGGTAGCCGGCGAAGACGCTGTTGCGCGATCCGGTGTCGATCAGCACGCCGAACAACGCCGGCCCGATCACGCCGCCGATGCCGGTGCCGATGGCATAGAAGGCGGCGATCGCAAGCGCGCGGACCTCCAGCGGAAAGGTCTCGCTGACGGTAAGATAGGCGGCGCTGGCGGCCGGCGAGGCGAAGAAGAAGATCACCATCCAGGCGATGGTCTGGGTTTGCGCGCTGAGCACGCCGATCGAGAACAGGTAGCCGGACAGCGCCAGCAGCACCCCCGAGACGCCATAGGTCAGCGCGATCATGGTGCGGCGGCCGAGCGTGTCGAACAGGCGGCCGAGCAGCAGCGGCCCGAGGAAGTTGCCGGCGGCGAAGGGGAGGATGTACCAGCCGACATTGCTGGCGGCGACGCCGAAGAAATCGGTCAGGATCAGCGCGAAGGTGAAGAAGATTGCGTTGTAGAAGAACGCCTGCGCGGCCATTAGCGTGAGCCCGACCAGCGAGCGTTGCCGGTAAGTTGAGAACAGCGTCACCGCGACCTCGCGCAGCGGCGTGTGATCGCGCATCCGAAGCCTGATCTTCTCAAAGTCTGCGCTCGGCTGCTCGTGACCAAGCACGGAGGTCTCGATGTCGGCCACGATCTTGTGGGCCTCCTCGGGACGCCCGTGGATCATCAGCCAGCGCGGGCTCTCCGGAATCCACATCCGCATCAACAGCACGACGAGGCCGAGCACCGCGCCGGTGAAATAAGCGATCCGCCAGCCGTGATCGGGTGCAAGGAACGCAGGGTCGAGCAGGATGATGGCGCTCAGCGCACCGATCGCCGCACCGATCCAGAAGCTGCCGTTGATGACGAGATCGGTCCAGCCGCGATAGCGCGCCGGCACCAGTTCCTGGATGGTCGAATTGATCGCGGTATATTCGCCGCCGATGCCGGCACCGGTGAGAAAACGAAACAGCGCGTAGCTTGCGACATTCCACGACAGCGCGGTTGCGGCGGTCGCCGACAGATAAACCGCGAGTGTGATGAAGAACAGCTTCTTGCGCCCGATCCGGTCGGTGAGCCAGCCGAAGCCAAGCGCGCCGAGCACGGCGCCGGCAAGATAGGCGCTGCTGGCAAGCCCGACATCGGCATTGGAGAAGCTCATCGTCGGGCTGTCCTTCAGCGCACCCGCCAGCGCACCGGCCAGCGTCACTTCCAGCCCGTCGAGGATCCAGGTGATGCCGAGCGCCAGCACGACGCGGGTGTGAAAGCGGCTCCAGCTGAGATTGTCGAGCCGGACCGGAATCGAGGTCTCGATGATGCGGTCATCGTCCGGCGTGACCGGAGCCACGGCCTGTTGCGTCGTCGCGGAGTTCAACTGTGTCGGCTGCAGTGTCATCAGAATCGACCAATGAGAAAAGCCCCGGAACGATCTGTTCCAAGGTTCACTCACCCGGAATTGCGGCAAACGGAGTGCCCGCCACGCGACGTCAACGCCGCAGGCCGGCAAGGGTTCCCGCAATGCGGCATAGGAACCGCGATTGCGGCGAACTGTTCTCGGCTCAAAAGACACGGAGGCATCGATGGCCGCACACAAGCAAGCAAAACGCAAGACGGCAAGGAAATCACCGGCACGGTCCACGAGCACGACGCGTCGCAGGCGTGGCGCAAGCAAGACGACGGCGAACCGCTGGTCGCAGCGGGTGACGAAAGAGAGCGACGCGCTCGACCTCAAGCGCGGCGTGTTCAAGCTGACCAGCGCGAAGAAGATCGCATCATCGCTGAAGCAATCCGCCGAGCACAGCGCCCGTCGCAAGAGCGGCGCCTATCGTTCCGCACTGTCGATGCTGACCTTCTATATCAACCGCGCCGGCAAGACCCTCCCGAAGACCGAGCGGTCGCGGCTGGAGCGCGCCAAGGTCGAGTTGAAGCACCAGTTCGGACGGGACTGACGCTGTCGTCCTGGCGAAAGCCAGGACCCATACGCCGCGGCGCACGCAAAGGGCACGCGGCGAGTTGTGCTTTCACCAACAAACTGCGGTGGTTATGGGTCCCGGCCTGCGCCGGGACGACGATAGCTGATAGACCAGCGCGCGCCTTACGCCGCGCGGATATTCGCCATGAAGCGGTCGAGCTCTTCGCGCAGCCGCGAGCTCTCGACCGACAGGGAGCGGGCCGAGTTCAGCACCTCCTCGGAGGCAGCTCCGGTCTCGGTGGCGCCGCGATTGACCTGGGTGACGCTGGAGGCCGCTTCCTGTGTGCCCTGCGCGACGTTCTGCACGCTGCGCGCGATCTCCTGCGTGGCCGCGCTCTGCTGCTCGACCGAGCTTGCGATGTTGGTCGCGATCCCGGAGATCTGCCCGATGGTGCCGCCGATCTCCTTGATGGCGGCGACCGATTCCTGCGTCGCCGCCTGCATGCCCGAGATATGGGTGGAGATCTCGTCGGTGGCCCTGGCGGTCTGGCTCGCCAGCGACTTCACCTCGGCCGCAACCACCGCGAAGCCACGGCCGGCGTCGCCGGCGCGCGCGGCCTCTATGGTGGCGTTCAGCGCCAGCAGATTGGTCTGCTCGGCGATCGCGGTGATCAGCTTGACGACGTCGCCGATCTCCTGCGCGGCGCGCGAGAGCTTGCCGATCCGGGCGTCGGTCTGCTCGGCCTGACGCACGGCGGAATCCGCGATCTGGCTCGACTCCTTGGCGCGACGGCCGATCTCGTCGACGGACGCCGACAGCTCCTCGGTCGCGGAGGCGACCGACTGCATGTTGCTGGAGGCCTCCTCGGAGGCGCCGGCAACCTGGCTCGACAGGTTCTGCGTGGTCTCCGCCGTCCGCGTCAGTGTACCGGCCGCCGATTCGAGCTGCACGGCGGAGGCCGACACGTTGGAGACGATCGAGCCGACGGCGGATTCGAATTCGTCGGCGAAACGAATCAGCTCGTTGCGCCGCGCGGTCGCACCCGCCTTGTTCTGCGCTTCCTGGGTCGCGGCATCGCGTTCGGCCTTGGCGATCGCCTGAACCTTGAACTCCTCCACGGCGCCGGCCATCTCGCCGAGTTCGTCGCGGCGGCCGAGGCCCGGCAGCACGACGTCGAAATTGCCCGCCGCAAGCTCGCGCATTGCCGCACACATCGCCGCGATCGGTCGCGAAATACCCTTGCCCAGCAGGAACGCCCAGACCAGCCCGAGCACGAAGCTGCCGGCGGCAAGCATCAGGATCAGCTGCTCGGTCTCGCCGATCATGGTATGCGATTCGTTTTCAAGCCGCTTCTGGTCGGCGAGCAGATCGGACTTCATCGCCGCCGCGCCCTGGCTGATGGCGGCCGCGGACTCCGTCATCTCGACGGTCAGTTCGTCGATCGACTTCGCATTCGCGATCAGCTTGGCGAGCGCCTCGCGGTACTCTTCGAGCAGCGCGGTGATGTCCTTCACGCTCTGTGTGATCCGCTCGTTATTCGAGGTGATCGCCTTCACCAGATTGTCGGCGAATTTCAGCCGGGCGAGCGCGCTGGAAGCAACCGTCTTGTCGCCGTTGACGACGAAGGTATTGACGGCCCCGGTGATCGACTGGAGCTGGTCGGCCACCTTCTTGGCGCCGAACTGGATCGACTGCAGCTCGGAATCATCGGCATTGCTCGGCAGGTCGTCGAGCTTGTAGCGCATCGAGGTCGCGCTGCGGGTCAGCTTGTTCTGCGCGGTCTGTGCGCTGTCGTCCTTGATGCGGACGATCTCGGCAAAGATCTTGGTGAAGGCGCGGAATTCGCGCTCCAGCTTGGTGATCTGCTCGAGCCGGGCCGGATTGCTGGTGCCCTTCATCGACGCCATGATGGCGTCCTTCAGGCTGCCCTCGGCGGCGAGCGCGGCCTTGGCGTCGTCCTCCTTGCCGGTCGCGACGAAGTAGCGCGCCAGCGAACGGTAGGAGATCAATTCGCGATCGATGTTGCGGGCCAGATCGGCTTCCGCGACGCTCTGGCGATAGGAGCCGACGCTGGCGGAGACCCGCTCGAAGCCCATATAGGCAAAGCCCATGGTGGCTGCCGACAGCGCCAGCGTGACGGCAAAGCCGAGCATGATCTTGGCGCGAAATCTGAGGGTTGGGATCCTGATCGACAACGATCGCTTCAGCCCCGGCATTCCAACCCCCGTCTTCATTCTGAAAACCACGCGAGGTCCGGCAGCAACCCGCCCCAGACCCCGGAGCGCAAAACTAAGGCAGAATCGATAAGGCCCGGTAAATGGGCAGCGGCCGCCCGGTCCGGCGCGATACTACCTTGGTCGGGCTAGGAGGGTGGGTAAGGTGATTGACGCGCGGGTCCGGCCCGATAGTTTAGAACCGATCAAACCTGACCCTGCCCGGGTCAGGAGAACACATCGGGAGGTGTCCCATGTCATCGCGTCGACCGGCGCCATCGGCGCTTGCGACGAGCGTAGCTGCCGGCGCGGTCGCTCGGCCAATGGCATTTCCCCTCACGACCTGAAAGACACGGGCGAGCCGGAACGCGAGCCATCGCGGCATGGTCCGGATGCCTCACGACCCGCGCGGGTTCACCCGGCCGCGCCAAGAAAAGCAAAAAATTCTGGTCAGGGAGAGCGCCTTTGGCGAAGCAGAACGGTAGCGCCGCCGACAGTATAGTCGTGGTGCAGGCAAAGACCGACGGGCCGCGGGAAGCAGCCGACGAGATCGCGCGCCAATTGGCGGCGGCCGATCTCGCGATGCTCGTGGTGTTCGTGTCGCCGGTCTACGAGCCGCAGATATTCATTGCCGAACTGTCCAGCCGGATGCCCGACGTTCCGATCTTCGGCTGCACCACGGCCGGCGAATTGTCGCCTGGCGGTTGGGACGAGGACAGCGTCGTCGCGATGGGCTTCAACGCGGCCGATTTCGTCATCGCGGCCCGGCCGCTGTTCGACCTTTCGACGTTTCGGGTCGACCACGGGCGCTCGATGTGCACCGAACTGCAGAACGAATTCGCGCAACGCACCGAGCATTGCGATCACACCCATGATTCCTTCGGGCTGCTCTTCATCGACGGCATGTGCCAGCGTGAGGAGACCATCATGTCGGCGATCTATGCGTCGCTCGGCGACATCCCGGTGGTCGGCGGCTCCGCCGGCGACGGCCTGCGCTTCGAGAAGTCCTGGGTCTTCCATGGCGGCGAGGCCTTTACCGATGCTGCGGTCCTGATCCTGATCAGGACCCGGCTGCCGTTCCGCTTGTTCAAGTGCGACCACTTCGAACCTACCTCGACCAAGATGGTGGTGACCGAGGCCGACATCGAGCACCGCATCGTCAAGGAATTGAATGCCGAGCCGGCCGCGCTGGAATATTCCCGCGCCGTCGGCCTCAGCGACAGCAAGCTCGAATTGTTCTCGTTCGCCGCGCACCCGGTGCTGGTTCGCGTCGGCGGCGCCTATTACGCGCGGTCGATCCAGCGCACCAACCCGGACGGATCGCTGCAATTCTTCTGCGCCATCGACGAGGGCATGGTGCTCACGGTGGCGCGCGAGCGCGACCCGATCGACGTGACGAGCCGCCTGCTCAAGGAGCTGACCGAGGATCTCGGCGAGGTGTCGATGTTCATCGGCTTCGAATGCGTGCTGCGCCGGCTCGACGTCGAGCAGCGCCAGCTGTCGCGGGAGATGTCAGAGCTCTATCGCCGCAACAAAGTGATTGGCTTTCAAACCTATGGCGAGCAGTATCGCTCCATGCATGTCAACCAGACGCTGACCGGCATCGCCATCGGCAAGCGGGCACTCGCGCCGCAATGACGGATACCAAGACCACGCGAATTGCGGCGCTCGAACGCGAGGCCGAGAAGCTGCGCAAGATCAACGCGGCGCTGATGTCGCGCGTCGAACGCTCGACCGATCAGCAGCTCAACGCCTTCTCGCTGTTCGAGACCGCGATCGCGCTGGACCAGCAGGTGCGCGACCGCACCCAGCAGCTCAAGCACGCGTTGCAATCGCTGGAGAAAACCAATGGTCGCCTGCTGCAGGCCAAGCAGCAGGCCGAGGCAGCGAGCTCGCTGAAATCATCCGTGCTGGTCTCGGTCACGCACGATCTGTTGCAACCGCTGAATGCGGCGCGGCTGACGCTGTCCGCGCTGACCGAGATGGCAACCGAGTCCAAGAGCGTCGCGCTGACCGATCAGATCGATCGTTCGCTGGCGACGCTCGAGGACATGCTGCGGACGCTGCTCGACATCTCCAAGCTCGATGCGGGCGTGCTCAGGCCCGAATTCGGACCGGTCGCGATCGCCTCGCTGTTCGAGCCGCTGGAGCAGGAATTTGTCGCCACCGCCGCCAAGCGCAATCTCGGCTTCCGGATCATGCCGTCGTCCGCGGTGGTTCGCTCCGATCCGCTGATGCTGCGGCGGATCCTGCAAAACCTTGTCGCCAATGCGCTGCGCTACACCCAGCGCGGCAGCGTGCTGATGGGATGCCGGACCAGGGGCGATGACATCTGCATCGAGGTGCACGACACCGGGCCGGGCATTCCGGAAGCGCAGCGCGAGGCCATCTTCGTCGAGTTTCAGCGCGGCGAGACCAGCGCCGGCGACAAGGCCGGCATCGGGCTTGGTCTTTCGATCGTGCGCCGGTTTGCCGACCTGCTCGGGCATGACATCAGGCTGAGCTCGCGCGCCGGCAAGGGCTCGGTGTTCTCGGTCACCGTGCCCCGCACCCAGGATCCGGTTGCGATCCCGGTGCGCGAACAGGCCAGCGTCGACTATCGCTATGGCGGCATGGAGGGCGCCAAGATCCTGCTGATCGAGAACGACCTCTCGAGCGCCGAGGGGCTCGCCCATTTGCTGGAAAAATGGGGCTGCGACGTCGCGGTGACGATCTCCAAGACCGAGGCGCTCGAGCGCATCCACGCGCTGGACGGCATTCCCGATGCCATCATCGCCGATCTGCATCTCGACAATGGCGAGACCGGAATTCAGGCCGTCGACGTCATCCGCGGCGCGATCAACGCCAAGGTACCGGCGATCATCGTGACCGCCGACTACTCGGCCAAGGCCGCCTCCGACGTCTCGGCCTTCGGCCATGAACTATTGAAGAAGCCGATCAAGCCCGCCGAGATGCGCTCGCTGCTGTCATTCCTGCTGGCGGCGGAGCAGTCGGGCGCGCGGTTATGATCAAAGCGTTTTCGAGCGAAGTGGATACCGGTTCGCGTGAAGAAAACGCGTCAGACAAGAACTAAGAGCCCCGTTCCGATTCCATCGGAACGGATAAAGGCTCTAGTCGCCATGCGACGACGGCGAGGCCGTCACCGGCGCGTGGTCATGCTTGCCGAAGTCCAGCTTCGACAGCGCGATGATGGCCTCGGTCCGGCTACGCACGCCGAGCTTGCGCAGGATCTCCGAGACATGCACCTTCACGGTGGTGACCGAGATGTCGAGCTCATAGGCGATGTGCTTGTTCTGCAAGCCGCGGCAGATCATGTCGAGCACGCGAAGCTGCTGCGCGGTAAACTGGCCGAGCTGCTGCACCAGCTCGCGCGTCTCAGCCTGGGCCTTCCGCGCAGTGGCGGTATCGCGGAAGCGCGTCGGCAGGCACACCGCGCCTTCGAGGATGCCGCGCAACAACCGCGCCAGCTCGAGCTTCGGCGTCGACTTCGGGATGTAGCCGGAAATGCCAAGCGAGATCGCGCCGCCGACGATCCGGGGATCGTCATGCGCTGACACGATCACGAGCGCGCTGCGCGGCGCGGCGGCGCGCACCCGGTAGGCGCCGAGCAGGCCCGTGGTCCCGGGCATCGACAGATCGAGCAGGATCAAATCGAGGCCGTCGCGCGCGGCGATCACATCCAGCGCACCGTCGATCGAGGTCGCCTGCAGCACCTCGGCATCGGGAAATTCGGCCCCGATCACGCCGATCAGGGCGGCACGGAACAGCGGGTGATCCTCGACGATCAGCAATCGAGGCGCACCCGCCTTGCCGGGCGGCGGCTCGTCCGCCAGGGGCGCGGTCGTGGTCAATGCTGCGCCGTCCTCCCTAGGATGCTCTCATGACAGCCATTGTGCGCACGACGTTATCTCAAAGCCGGGTGGCAGCCTATAGGCAGGATATCCAATGCGCGCGCCTCGCAGTGCAGCACGGCTAGGGCGCCTTCTCCGCCTTTGCGCCCGAACAGGCCTCCGGGACCGGAAGCGGAATCTTGCCAAGCTCGATGATCGCCTTGTTGCGGCTGAACAGCTTCAGCTTGCGCAGGATCTCGGTCACATGCGCCTTCACGGTGGATTCCGCGAGCTTGAGCTCGGCGGCGATCTCGCGGTTCTGCAGGCCGCGGATGATCAGATGAAGTACGCGAATTTGCTGCGGCGTCAGCTTCTGGATGCGTTCGCGCAGCGTCCGCGCCGTCTCAGACTGTTCCAGCGCACCGACCGCGACGAAATCCCGCGGCGCCGAGACCGATCCGCTCAGCACCCGCGCGATCGCCTGCGAGAGCTCGCCGAGCGAGGTCGACTTCGGCAGATAGCCGACCGCGCCCATCTCGAGCGCCTCGCGGATGGTGTGCTTGTCCTCCTCGCTCGAGACGATCGCGATCGGCAGCCGCGGATAGCGATCCCTGATCTTCTGGAAGCCGGAGAAGCCGACCACGTCGGGCAGCAGCAGGTCGAGCAGCGCCAGGTCGATATTCGGCTCGCTGGCGAGGATGCCAAGGGCCCCCTTGATCGAGGTGGCCTCATAGATCCGGGCGTCGGGATGCGAGATGCGGATGGCATTGCCAAGCGCCTCCCCGAACAGGGGGTGATCGTCGATGATCAGGAACCCCATCATGAGGACCCTCGCACTGCTCAAGCCTCCGTTCCGATTGGATCGGAACGAGGCTCTCGACTCATGTTCTGACGCGTTTTCTTCACGCGAACCGGTATCCACTTCGCTCGAAAACGCTCCTCTTGCGGATCGCAGCTTCTAGTTCGATCCGCCGGTATCCTGCACGCTCTGCAGATAGACATATACGTTTCTGAGCTCGTCGTCGTTGAAGACGTCCTTCCAGGCCGGCATGCCCTTGGCCGGCCGCCCGTCATGGACCGTCTTCCAGAATGTCGATTCCATGTCGTCAGCATAGCGCTTCTTGAGCAGCCTGAGATCGATCTTTCGCTCGGCCTGCACCGCGTCCGGGCCGTGGCAATGCGCGCATGTTCCGTTGAAAACCTCCCGCCCCGCGGTGGCATCCCCCTTGGCGTCCGCTTTGGCATCGCCTGCGGTCGCGGCGGTCTGAACCGGCTTCTCGGCCGCGGCCGCCTGACCGACCGTGACGGACTCGCTGGCGCCGACGGACGACGTCGTCGCCCGGTCGGCCTCGCCGAACTTCACCGGCGCGCCGTTCGGCACGCCATATTTGGCAAACAGGGCGGAAATCTCCGGCTGCAGTGACGGCAGCACGCCGTCGACTTCATCGCGCAGCGCACCGGACGCCTTGGCGAAACCGATCGCGGTCGCCCAGAGCAGGCCGTCGCCCTCGGTCGACACAATCTGGTATTTGTCGCCGTAGCTGGTCTTGTTGAGCCAACCGGCCACCGGCGCCCAGATGAAGGCGATGTCGACCTTGCCCTGTTCGAGCGCCGTCATGCCCTCCTCCGGGCTGAGCACGGTGACCTTCTGGATGTCGTCGCGCAGCACGAGCAGGTTCTGCGGCGTCGATTGATACTGCACCGCAACCCGCAATCCCCTGAGGTCGTCGACGCCGGCAAGCTTGCGATCCTTGCCACCGACCAGCGCATAGCCCTCATGGGCGATCGGCTTCGAGAAGATCACCGCCGGCCCCATGAAGTCGTCGATCAAGGGCAGGCCGACCATGGCGTCGCACTGCTTGCTCAGCAGCGTCTCCCGCACGGTGCGCTTGCCGAAATAGGACTTGTACCAATTGGTGCTCACCGTCCGGCCGAGCTTTTGCGCCACCGCCTGGCCGATCTCGAGATAGAGGCCGGGCTTGCCCGGGTCGTCGCTCGAGAACGGCAGGTTGGTGGGGTCGGCGCAGAGCCGCAGCGGCGGCTTTGTCTCGTCGGCGCCGGCCGCCAGGGCCGGCACCATTAGCAGGGCGGAGAGCAGCACGGTCCGGATTGCACGTTCCAACCGCGTGTTGCGCGAGGGGGGGCGCAGTTCGTTTCGGGCGATGCAAGACACGGACAATGCTGCCTCCTGGACGATCGTTTACTGCAGGGCGAACACGAACAGCGAGCCGCCTTCGGGCGCCGCGGCGACCATCTTCTTGCCGATGTCACCGAGGAAGGCCGGCAGCGCCGCGGTGCGTCCGACCACGATCGCGACATACTGCTTGCCATCGACCGAATAGGTCACGGGACCTGCACCGATGCCGCTGCCGAGGTTCTTGCTCCACAACACCTTGCCGTTCTTGGCATCGATGGCGCGGAAGTCGCCGTGCAGATTGCCCGAGAACACCAAATTGCCACCGGTCGTCAGCGTGCCGCCATTGAAGGGCAGGTCTTCCTTGATGCTCCACACCTTCTTGTTGGCGATCGGATCCCAGGCCACGAGCTCGCCGAGGAAGCCGCCGGGGCCCGGCTTGGTCGGGAATTCGGCGCCGAGATAGAACACGCCGCGCTTGTAGTTCACGTCAGAGACCGACCAGTCCATGCAGACATTGTTGCTCGGGATGTAGACGAGGCCGGTCTGCGGGTTAAACGACATCGGCTGCCAGTTCTTGCCGCCGATCAGGTTCGGGCAGATGTCCTTGGCGGGATGGCCTGGGCCCGGACGCTTGTCCGGATCCTCTTCCGCCCGCATCGTGTTGATGTCCCACTTCTTGGCCCAGTTGGCGAAGACGTATTTTTCGGCGGAGATCACCTTGCCGGTCTCGCGGTTGGCCACGAAGAAGAAGCCGTTGCGGTCCGCCTTCATCAGCACGGGCGTCTCGGTGCCCTTGATCTTGAGGTCGGCGAGCAGCAGTTCATTGACGCCGTCGTAATCCCAGGCGTCGGCCGGCGTGCCCTGGATGTGCCACTTTATCTTGCCGGTATTGGGATCGATCGCCAGCGTCGAGGCCGTGTAGAGGTTGGTCAGCTTGCCGAAATTGCCGTCGCCGGTGGAGCGCACCGCGGTATTCCACGGCCCCGGATTGCTGGTACCCCAGTAGACCGTGTCGGATTTGGCATCGTAGGAGCCGACCAGCCAGGCAGCGCCGCCGCCATGCAGCCCGGTGTCGCCCTTCCAGGTGTCGCTACCGGGCTCGCCCGGTGCCGGCACCGTGTGGGTCTGCCAGAGCAGCTTGCCGTCCTTGAGCGAAAAGGCCTGCAATGCGCCGCGGACGCCATATTCGCCGCCGCCGAAGCCGGTGATGACCTTGTCGCGGACGATGAGCGGCGGCGAGGTGATGACCGAGCCCTGCTTGTAGTCGACGACCGTCGAGGTCCAGAGCTCCTTGCCGGTTTCGGCGTCGAGCGCGGTCAGCTTGCCGTCGAGCCGGCCGACGAAGATCTTGCCGTCGGCATAGGACACGCCGCGATTGTTGACGTCGCAGCAGGCGTATTGGAGCACGTCATCCGGAATGTCGGGCTGCCAGGTCCATTTGCGCGCGCCGGTCGCGGCATCGATCGCATAGACGTATTTCGGCCCCCACGAGGTCGACACATACAGCGTCTTGCCGATCACCACCGGCGACGATTCGTTGGAGCGGAGCGAAGCCAGCGACAGCGAGTAGACCAACTGCAGCTTGCCGGCGTTCTCGGAGTTGATCTGCTTCAACGGGCTGAAGCGCGTATTGCCGTAGTCGTGGCCGGCGATTGCCCATCCGTTCGGATCGGACGCCGCCTTCACGACGGAATCATTCGCTTTCGACGCACCAATGCCTGCCAGCACCATGGCGACCAGCGACACGCCGGCAAAGAAAATCCCGCTCCTCAGCTTCATTGGCTTCCTCCAATATGGTTTTGTTGCCGCGATGGATGCATCGCGCGCGCGGATCGCTACCGAATTTCATGAACCAGCGATCTTCTGCCGCTGCGTCGGCGATGAAAATGACAGCAACGCCTTTGCGTCGTTATAGGCGGAAGGTAGTAGCGATCGCGGCGACGATTTTGGCGTGCGGCGAGCACCGTCAGTTTGCCGAAAACCGCTTGCGCTGCCGGGCAATTTCGTCGCGCCGGAGTGCGCCGCCGGCTGCTTGCAAATTGCCCATTGAACGGCCGCCTGCTAGGATCAGAGCCACTGCCCGGCGCCTTCGTGACAGGGCCGCGACTACGACTTTGATCGCGGTTACGACCCACATGAAGCGTGGTCTACTGGGCCCATAACGAAGCTATTGGGAGAGACGCGTGTCTACAGTCAAACTGACGGTAAACGGCAAGGCGGTCTCGGTCGACGTTGAGGACCGAACCCTCCTCGTGCACCTGTTGCGCGAAAACCTGAACCTCACCGGCACCCATGTCGGCTGCGATACCAGCCAATGCGGCGCCTGCGTCGTCCATGTCGATGGACGGGCGGTCAAATCCTGCACCATGCTGGCCGGCCAGGCCGCGGGCTGCAACGTCACCACGATCGAAGGCCTCGCCAAGGGCGACGAGCTGCACCCGATGCAGACGGCGTTCCGCGACAATCACGGCCTGCAGTGCGGCTATTGCACCCCCGGCATGATCATGTCCGCGGTCGATATCGTGCACCGCCATGGCGGCAAGCTCGACGAGGAAACGGTTCGCCACGAGCTCGAAGGCAATATCTGCCGCTGCACCGGCTACCACAACATCGTCAAGGCGGTGCTCGACGCTGCCGGCCGCATGAAGGTTGCGCAGGCCGCCGAATAGCGCGCCACGCAGCGCGCATGATCAAGCTCACCACCGCCGGTCTCGATGGAAACGGCGGCAAATCGAATCTCCGGTCGGGAGGACTAGACAATGGGTGTTGAAGGAATTGGCGCACGTGTCGTGCGCAAGGAAGATCGCCGGTTTATCACCGGACAAGGACGTTACGTCGACGACGTCAAAATGGTCGGCATGAGCTACGCTCACTTCATTCGCAGCCCGCATGCACATGCCAAGGTCAAGGGCATCGATTCAGCCGAGGCCATGAAGATGCCCGGCGTGATCGCGGTGCTGACGGGACAGCAGATCGTCGACGACAAGGTCGGCAATTTGATCTGCGGCTGGGCCATCACCTCGAAGGACGGCTCACCGATGAAAATGGGCGCGTGGCCGGCGATGGCGCCGGAGACCGTGCGCTTTGTCGGACAGGCGGTCGCGGTCGTGATCGCCGAGACCAAGAACCAGGCCAGGGACGCCGCCGAAGCGGTCGTCGTCGACTACGAAGAGCTTCCCGCTGCGGCCGACATCAAGGCCGCGATCAAGCCGGGCGCGCCGCAGCTTCATCCCGAAGCCCCCGGCAACATCGTGTATGACTGGCATCTCGGCGACGAAGCCGCGGTCAAGGATGCGTTCAGCAAGGCCGCCAATGTGGTGACGCTCGACCTCACCAATAACCGCCTGGTGCCGAACGCGATGGAGCCGCGTGCGGCGATCGCGCATTACGACCAGGCCGAAGAGCACTACACGCTCTACACGACGTCGCAGAACCCGCACGTCGCCCGCCTCGTGCTGTCGGCGTTCTACAACATCGCGCCCGAGCACAAGCTGCGCGTGATCGCGCCCGACGTCGGCGGCGGCTTCGGCTCCAAGATCTACATCTATCCCGAAGAGATGGTGGCGCTGTGGGCCTCGAAGAAGGTGGGCCGCCCGGTGAAGTGGACCGGCGACCGTTCGGAAGCCTTCCTCACCGACGCGCATGGCCGAGACCATGTCTCGAAGGCTGAGTTGGCGTTCGACAAGGACAACAAGATCCTCGGCCTGCGGGTGAAGACCCACGCCAATTTCGGCGCCTATATGTCGCTGTTCTCCTCGGCGGTGCCGACCTATCTCTACGCGACGCTGCTGTCAGGCCAGTACGTGATTCCGGCGATCTATGCCGAGGTGATCGGCGTCTACACCAACACCACGCCGGTCGACGCCTACCGCGGCGCCGGCCGTCCCGAGGCGAGCTATCTGATCGAGCGCATGATGGAGACGGCGGCGCGGCAGTTGAAGGTCGATCCGACCGAGCTGCGCAAGAAGAACTTCATCACCCAGTTCCCGTATCAGACGCCTGTGATCATGGCGTATGACATCGGCGACTTCCACGCCTCGATCGATGCCGCGATGAAGGCGATCGACTATGCCGGCTTCCCGGCCCGCAAGGCCAAGGCCAAAGCCGACGGCAAGCTGCGCGGCATCGGCATCTCCTGCTACATCGAGGCCTGCGGCATCGCGCCGTCGAAGGCGGTCGGCAGTCTCGGCGCCGGCGTCGGCCTGTGGGAGTCGGCTGAGATCCGCGTCAACCCGGTCGGCACCATCGAGGTGCTCACCGGTTCGCATAGCCACGGCCAGGGCCACGAAACGACGTTCTGCCAGATCATCGCAGAGCGGCTCGGCGTGCCGATCAGCCAGGTCTCGATCGTCCATGGCGACACCGACAAGGTGCAGTTCGGCATGGGCACCTACGGCTCGCGCTCGCTCGCGGTCGGCGGTACGGCGATCGTGAAGGCGATGGAGAAGGTCGAGGCCAAGGCCAAGAAGATCGCGGCGCATGCGCTCGAGGCGTCCGAGAGCGACATCGTGATCGAGAACGGCGAGTTCAAGGTCACCGGCACCGACAAGTCGATCGCGCTGCCGATGGTCGCGCTCGCCGCCTACACCGCGCACAACCTGCCTGATGGCATGGAGCCCGGCCTGAAGGAGACGGCGTTCTACGATCCGACCAACTTCACCTTCCCGGCCGGCGCCTATATCTGCGAGCTCGAGGTCGATCCGGGCACCGGCAAGACCTCCTTCGTCGACTTCGTGGCAGCCGACGATTTCGGCCGGCTGATCAACCCGATGATCGTCGAAGGCCAGGTCCATGGCGGCCTTGCGCAGGGTATCGGCCAGGCACTGCTCGAAGGCGTGGTCTATGACGGCACCGGTCAGCTCATGACCGCGTCCTTCATGGACTACACCATGCCGCGCGCGGACGACCTGCCCTCGTTCCAGCTCTCCCACACCACGACGCTGTGTCCGGGCAATCCGCTCGGCGTCAAGGGCTGCGGCGAAGCCGGAGCGATTGGCGCCTCTGCCGCCGTGATCAACGCGATCACGGACGCCATCGGCAACAACAAGCTGGAAATGCCGGCGACGCCCGATCGCGTCTGGCACGCCATTCACGGTTGAGGGAGGAAGAGCCATGTATGAGACAAATTATCACCGCGCTTCCTCGGTCGCTGACGCCGCCGCAACCTTCGCCAAAGGCGCGGAATCAAAATTCCTCGCCGGCGGACAAACCTTGCTTCCGGTGATGAAGCAGCGTCTTGCCGCGCCTTCCGACGTGATCGACCTCTCCAAGGTGCAGGAGATGATCGGCATCGAGGTCTCGGGCGACACGGTCACCATCAAGGGTGCGACGCCGCATTACGATGTGGCGCAAAGCGACGCGGTGCAGAAGGCGATCCCGGCGCTCGCCAATCTGGCGTCGGAGATCGGCGATCCCGCCGTGCGCTACCGCGGCACCATCGGCGGTTCACTCGCCAACAACGACCCGGCGGCGGACTATCCGGCGGCGGTGCTGGCGCTCGGCGCGACGGTCAAGACCAACAAGCGGTCGATCGCGGCGGAGGACTTCTTCAAGGGCCTGTTCACGACGGCGCTCGAGGATGGCGAGATCATCACTGCGGTGTCGTTCCCCATTCCGGCCAAGGCGGGCTATGCGAAGTTTCCGAACCCGGCCTCGCGCTTCGCACTGACCGGCGTGTTCGTGGCCAGGACCAAGTCGGGTGACGTCCGCGTCGCCGCGACCGGTGCGTCGCAGAGCGGCGTCATGCGGGTGGCGCCGATCGAGCAGGCGCTGAAGGCGAACTGGGCGGCCTCGGCTCTCGACAGCGTGACGATCCCGGCGAGCGGCCTGCTCGCCGACATCCACGGCTCGGCAGACTATCGCGCGAACCTGATCAAGGTGATGGGGCAACGCGCGGTGACCGCTGCCGGCTGATAGCGCCTAAACACAAGTCCGGAACGGCGCGCAGCGATGCGCGCCGTTCGCGTTTTACCACCGCTCCAAGGCAAAAGACGCTTGCCACATCCCGCATTAGGCGAGACAATTTAGCTAATCAGCTAATTAAAAATACCGTCCCACGGACGGCTGGGAGAACGCATGAAGTTCGGCACCAAGCCAGCCGTGACATCTCAGCCGCCTAGCGCCCCGCAACCAACGGAATAACAACGTGCTCGATAAACCCGCCTCCCAGACCGCCGCTCGCACCTCGGGCCCGCTCGCCGGCTTCCGCATCGTCGAATTCGCCGGCATCGGCCCCGGCCCGTTCGCCTGCATGCTGCTCGCCGACATGGGCGCCGAGGTCATCACGCTCGATCGGGTCGGCGCGGGCAAGAATCTGAAGGCAGTCGCAACTCGCGGCCGCAAAGTCATCGAGCTCGACCTCAAGAACAAGGCGGCGATTGCCGAAGTGCTCGACCTGCTCGGCCATGCCGACGCGCTGATCGAGGGCTTTCGTCCCGGCGTGATGGAGCGCCTCGGCCTCGGCCCGGATGTCGTGCTCGCGCGCAATCCAAGACTGGTCTATGGCCGCATGACCGGCTGGGGCCAGGAAGGCCCGCTGGCCAATGCCGCCGGCCATGACATCAACTACATCTCGATCACGGGTGCGCTGGCTGCGATCGGCACCAAGGAGAAGCCGGTGCCGCCGCTCAACCTGGTCGGCGATTTCGGCGGCGGCGCGCTCTACCTCGTGGTCGGCGTGCTCGCCGCGCTGCTGGAAGCGCAGAAGTCCGGCAAGGGACAGGTTGTCGATACCGCGATGTGCGACGGCGCGGCGTCGCTGATGTCGATGTTCTACGACATGGCCGCGCAGGGCCGCTGGAGCGGCGGCCGCGACCAGAATTTCCTGGACGGCGGCGCGCATTTCTACGGCGTCTACGAATGCTCCTGCGGCAACTTCATCTCGATCGGCTCGATCGAGCCGCAGTTCTACGCGCTGCTGCGCAAGCATGCCGACCTGACCGACGCCGACTTCGACGCGCAGATGGACCGCAAGGCCTGGCCGGCGCTGAAGGAGAAGCTGACCCGGGTGTTCAAGAGCAAATCGCGCGCCGACTGGTGCACGATCATGGAAGGCACCGACATCTGCTTCGCGCCGATCCTGACCATGGAGGAAGCCCCGAAGCATCCGCACATGGCGGCGCGCCAGGTGTTCGTCGAACGCCACGGCGTCACCCAGCCCGCCCCCGCGCCGCGCTTCTCGCGTACGCCGTCGGCAATCCGCGAGCCAGAGCTCGCGAATATTGGCGACGTGACCAGCGCGTGGAAGGCGGGGAAATAATTCACCGTCGTCCCGGCGAAGGCCGGGACCCATTACCCCAAATGCCGGCTATTGTGCGACGTTGGGGCCGCTATCCCTTCTACAACTAGACTCGGTGGTTATGGGTCCCGGCCTTCGCCGGGACGACGACTGAGAGTTTTGAGCGAACGCGCTCCCCTCCAAGGGCCTACGCCGCGTGATCGACCTTGAGCACGCCGCGGCGGATCTGGTCTTCCTCGATCGATTCGAATAGCGCCTTGAAGTTGCCTTCGCCAAAACCGTCGTCGCCCTTGCGTTGGATGAACTCGAAGAAGATCGGCCCGATCGCGTTCGCCGAGAAGATCTGCAGCAGCACCTTGGTCTCGCCGCCGTCGACCACGCCCTCGCCGTCGATCAGGATGCCGTTGGTCCTGAGCCGCGCGACGTCCTCGCCATGCTTGGGCAGGCGCGCATCGATCCGCTCGAAATAGGTGTCGGGCGGCGACGGCATGAACGGCAGGCCGTCGCCACGCAACCTCTCGACTGTCGCGTGGATGTCGCGCGCACCGCAGGCGATGTGCTGGATGCCCTCGCCGCGATAGACGTTGAGATATTCCTCGATCTGACCGGAATCGCCGGCGTCCTCATTGATCGGAATCCGGATCTTGCCGTCCGGACTGGTCAGCGCGCGGGAGAACAGGCCGGACGCGCGGCCTTCGATGTCGAAGAAGCGGATCTGGCGGAAGTTGAACAGCTTTGCATAGAAGCCGGTCCAGACATCCATGCGGCCGCGATGGACGTTGTGGGTGAGGTGATCGACGTAATACAGGCCCGAGCCCGCCGGGCGTGGGTTGGCCGCGCCGAGCCACTCGAACTCGGCATCATAGGCCGACCCCTTGGCGCCGTAGCGGTCGACGAAATAGAGCAGGCTGCCGCCGATGCCCTTGATCGCGGGCACATCGAGCGTCTTCGCTGCGGACGCGACGTCCGCCGGCTCGGCGCCGAGCGCGATCGCGCGCTCATAGGCATGCTTGGCGTCGACGACGCGGAACGCCATCGACGGCGCGCAGGGGCCGTGCGCGGCGACGAAGTTGAAGCCGTGGCTACCCGGCTCCTCATTGACGAGATAGTTGATGTCGCCCTGGCGATAGACCGTGATTGCCTTGGTCCGGTGGCGGGCGACCGCGACAAAGCCCATCAGCTTGAAAAGCGCGTGCAGCTCCGCCGGATTCGGGTGGGCGTATTCGACGAACTCGAAGCCGTCGGTGCCCATCGGATTGTCGGCGCTGATTTCGGCCGGCGGCGCGTCGTGCGGAAACGGACCCATGGCGGTAACTCCCTGATATGTCTGGAGATCAGTTTCCGTCACTTCCTGCGCAACGTGCGTGCAAAATAGATCCCTTTTTGCTATTCTCGCGCACGATCCGTGCATCAAATTGACATTTTGCGCATGACTGAAGTCGACGCCTTCGACCTGAAAATGCTCGCCGCGCTGCAGGACGACGGCCGGCTGACCAACCAGCAGCTGGCCGATCTGGTCGGGCTGTCGGCATCGCAATGCTCGCGGCGGCGGATGCGGCTGGAGGAGGAGAAGGTCATCGCCGGCTACCACGCCGAGCTCGCCGGCGGGGCGCTCGGCTTCGGCCTGATCGCCTTCATCCACATCACGCTGGCGACCCACTCGCCCGACAACGCCAAGCGGTTTCGCGAGCTGGTCAACCGCGTCGACGATATCCAGGAGGCCTATGCGCTGACCGGGGATGCCGACTACGTGCTCAAGGTGACGCTGCGCGACCTCAAGAGCCTGTCCGACATCGTCAACAACGTGCTGATGCCGCACCAGAGCGTGGCCCACGTGCGCTCGTCGATCGTGCTCGACCGTCTGAAGGAGAGCACCAGGCTGCCGCTGAAGTCGCTACAGGCGTGATGGCTCGAATCGAGGGAAATCCGCCATTCGCTTTTGCGGCTTGGCTTGCGATCATTCCAGCAACGGCAAGAGAGACGAACCATGGCGCTGCAGCTGCGACCGAACTGCGAATATTGCGACAAGGACCTGCCACCCAGCGCTGTCGACGCGCGGATCTGCTCCTATGAATGCACGTTCTGTGCGGACTGCGCCGAGACCAAGCTCGGCAATGTCTGCCCGAACTGCGGCGGCGGTTTTGCGCCGCGGCCGATCCGCCCCGCCAAGCCGTGGCGGCCGGGCGTCTGCACGGTGAATCAGCCGCCATCGGACAAGCGGGTGCATCTGAAATACAGCCTTGAGGACGTCGCCGCGAATACGGCGCGGCTGAGGGATGTCAGGCCGGAGGAGCGGTGAGACTCACTCGTCATTGCGCGCGAAGCGAAGCAATCCATTCTCTCCATGACGCGGATGGATGGATTGCTTCGTCGCTTCGCTCCTCGCAATGACGGCCCCGCTGTCGGGCTCCTTCCCCCTGAAAGGGGGAAGGTGGGATGGGGGTCAGCCGCGGGCGCCGGCGCGCATGGTGAGAGCAGATCCCCACCCGGTTTGCTGCGCAAACCGACCTCCCCTTTTTCAAGGGGAGGTGAAGCCGCGGAATACGCGGAGAGCTACTCCGCCGCGACGATCGTGCCTTCGACCTCGCCGAAGCCGACGCGATAGCCGTCGCCCTGGCACCAGCCGCGCATGACGAGCGAATCGCCATCCTCAAGGAACGAGCGCGTGACGCCGCTGGCGAGCTCGACCGGCTCGGTGCCGTTCCAGCTGATTTCGAGCAGGCTGCCGCGCTGATGCTTTTCGGGGCCGGAGATCGTGCCGCTGCCTAAGAGATCGCCGACATTCATCGCGCAGCCGCTGGAAGCGTGGTGCACGAGCTGCTGCACCGACGACCAGTACATGTATTTGAAGTTGGTGCTGCAGATCGTCTTCGCCTCGTTCATCGCACCGGCGCGCAGCGCGACATCGAGCTGCATGTCGTAATTGTTCGGCTGGGTCTGCTTGAGGTACGCCAGCGGCTCCGGCTGCTGCGCCGGGCCCTGCATGCGAAACGGCTCCAGCGCCTCGCGCGTCACCACCCACGGGCTGATCGAGGTCGCGAACGCCTTGGCCTGGAACGGGCCGAGCGGCACGTATTCCCACTGCTGGATGTCACGCGCGCTCCAGTCGTTGAGGATGACGAAGCCGAAGATCATCTCCTCGGCCTGCTTCTCCGTGAGCATTTCGCCCATCGGCGAGGCCTGGCCGACCACCACGCCCATCTCGAGCTCGAAGTCGAGCCGCTTGCAGGCGCTGAAGCTCGGCACCTCCGCAGTCGGCGGCTTCAGCTGGCCGCGCGGACGCCGCACCTTGGTGCCTGACACGACGACAGTCGAGGCGCGGCCGTTATAGCCGATCGGCATATGCAGCCAGTTCGGCTGCAGCGCATTGTCCTTGCCGCGGAACATGACGCCGACATTGGTGGCGTGCTCCTTCGACGAATAGAAATCGGTGTAGCCCGAGACCGCAAACGGCATGTACAGCCTGACGTCAGCCATCGGCACCAGCGCCCGCGCCCGCAATTCCCTGTTGTCGCGCAGCTCCGGATGATCCGAGCGCAGCAGCTCGCTGATCCGTGCCCGCGTCGCCGACCACACTTTCGGCCCGAGCGCCATGAAGGCGTTGAGCGACGGCTGCGAGAACACGCCGAGCGGCCCGACATCGAGCCGCGAGTCCTGCTCGAGCTCCCAGAGGTCGAGCACATAATCGCCGATCGCTACGCCGACGCGCGGCGCAAGGCCATCCTTCGACGAGAACACGCCGTAAGGCAGGTTCTGGATCGGGAAGTCGGAGGTGGGTGCGACGTCGATGAAGGAGCGGAGCTTTGGGTCGTTGGGGTGGGTCATCGTTTTCTCGATGCAATAATGTGGTGCCACTTTAGCCACCTCCCCTGGAGGGGGAGGGTCGGCTCGCATGGAGCGAAGCGAAATGCGAGACGGGGTGGGGTGATCCCTCCACTCGGGTACCGCCTCAAAGGAGAGACTGTCACCCCACCCCGCCGCTCATTTCATTCGCGTCGAC